>JAAZGC010000140.1 GCA_012511425.1 Clostridiales bacterium
CAGCAATTCCGGTTCGGATATTCCATATGGAATAACATCGGCAACCGACATTCTGCCTTCGGTTATGGTGCCGGTTTTATCAAGCGCCATTGTTTTTACCGAATTCAGGGTTTCAAGAGCTTCTCCCGATTTTATCAGGATTCCGTCCTGAGCACCTCGTCCGACACCGACGGTTATTGCCGTAGGAGTTGCCAGTCCGAGAGCACAGGGGCAGGAAATAACAAGAACCGATAAAGCCGACATAAAGGCTTTTTCAATATCACGTGTGACAACAAGCCAAATTATTAAAGTCAACAGCGATACCGCAATAACACACGGGACAAAAATGCCGGACACTTTATCGGCAAGCTTTTGAATCGGGGCTTTTGAGCTCATCGCTTCGTCAACGGCTCTTATTATCTTCGAAAGAACAGTGTCTTCCCCGACGAAGTCTACCCGCATTTCAAAATAACCGCCGACCGAAACCGTTCCGCCACTTACTTTATCGCCAACCGACTTATCCAGCGGCAGACTTTCGCCGGTAAGCGCTGATTCATCAATTGAAGCTGCGCCCGAAACAATCTCGCCGTCGGCTGGAACTGAAGAACCGGCTTTTATAAGAACTATATCGCCCGGCTTAAGCTCTGATGACGGTATTTCGATTTCCTTTCCCTCACGGCGCACAAGCGCGGTTTCAGGAGCAAGCTTCAGCAGCTTCTCGATTGCGTCGCCGGTTTTGGATTTGGCCTTCGCTTCAAGATATTTGCCGACATCAATCAAAGTCAGAATCATTGCGGCGGAGTCAAAATAAAGTTCGGTTTGCTTTCCGAGCATAGCTGCGTATATCGAGAGAATTCCCGATAACATCGCCGCTCCAGAGCCGATGGCTATAAGCGAATTCATGTTCGGCTTCAACCGTAAAAGCTGAACTAATCCGTTAGTGAAATACTCATAATTGATTAATACAACCGGAAGTGTCAGCAAAAATTGGGTCAGCGCCATTATGTCCAGGCGTTCTTTCAGAATCAAAGGCAGCGGCAAACCGAACATATGTCCCATTGAAATATACATCAGAACAAGTGAAATGACTGCGGATATTATAAGTCGCTTCAACGCCGATGATTTTCCGGCTTTTTCCCCTGTATCCCGCCCGGTTTTTATGGATGTGTTTTTATTAATTCCGCCGTTTTTTATGATTGAAGCACCGTAACCGGCTTTTTCGACCGCTTTAATTACAATATACGGGTCGGCTGTACCGATTACTTTCATTGAGCCGCGAAGAAGGTTTACGCTGACATCATCTGCACCGTCGACTTTTTTGACGGCATTTTCAATGTGAGCTGCGCAGGCAGCGCAGCTCATGCCGGTCACATTATAGGAATGACTGTTCATTCTGATATATTTTGTTATATAGTAATCATGCTTTAAGCCCCGGAAGTGGTGAAAACTGCGTTTTCGACAAGCCAGTTGAGCATCTTTTCATACAATACGGAAAGTTTAATCGTGTTTTCACCGTAATCGTTAATAAAGTCTTCGAATGTTTCGTAGTTGTTTTTATAATATACTTCAAAAAACTCGTTGGCTTTTGTGAGAAATTCTGTATCTGATACGGTTATTTTCTCTTTCTCGCAGATATAATGAAACGCGAGGTCGGTTTTTACGCTCATTTCGGCGTTATTCTTCGCATCGGCTGTAAACTGTTCGTATGAAATACCGTATTGAGCCAGATAATCATCGATGGTGCTGCCGTTTGCCTCTGCCATTTCTTTATAATACTTAATATAATTGTCATTGTAATACTTCATCGGTCCTTCCGGATAATAAAGCACCTCCGAACCTTCCATTATTTTTTCCCATAAAAGATCAGACTTCTTTGACTCCTGTTCATAGTCTGCCTGGGTTTCAAGCTGCTGTTTTACGAGAGCTTTCCACTCGGCTACGGTAGACGCATCGGTATTGGCGGCAACCCATTCGTCGGACAACTCGGGTATATTAACTACAAGAATACTCTTTAGCGTCACGGTAAATGTAACTGTTTTCCCGGCTATTTCGGCAGCCTGATAATCGTCGGGATAGGATATATCGAAATTTACCGTCTCACCTATTGAATGACCAATCAGCGCATCTTCGAATTCGGGCATGAATTTCCCCGAGCCCACGCTGATACTCATGTTTTTAATCGAACCGTTTTCAATCTCCTGACCGTCAACTGTTCCTACATAATCTAAAATGACGGTATCTCCGCTTTTGACGGTTCCCGTTTCAATCTGCTCATATTCTGCGGCGTTTTCAAGGTTTATTGCTATCTGCCGATCGACATCTTCATCGGTTATATTTACCGGATCAAGAAGCACTTCGACCCCTTTATATTCACCGACCTTGATAAACGGTTCCAATTCAAAAGCATAAGAGAGTACCGAACCATCTCCCGTATCAATCGTCGAAGGGTCTTTTGCGCCGCATGAGCCGGTAAAAAGCAGGACAGATACAGATACGGCACAGGCTAATA
>JAAZGC010000015.1 GCA_012511425.1 Clostridiales bacterium
AGATCGCCCCTTCGGACGGAAAACCGGTTTCAACCGATAAACCGCTGTCCTTTTCACTGAAATACGAAAACCCGATCCCCAATATCGCGGAAAACAGCCTTCCCGACGAAGTACTGAAGGAGACGGACCCTGTGACCGTAAGAGCTTTGAAGGAAGCCAAAAGGCAGGAAGAGCTGAAGAAAGCAGCAGAAGAGGAAGCGCGGCGGGCGGCTCAGCCGCCGCCGGAATCGATACCGCTGACCGATATTGTTGAGTGAAACAGTTATGCCGTCAACGAATATTTGTATACGAGGCAATATAAATTGAACAATCAGAACCCGAATCAAAGCGGCGCGGGAGGCAGACCGTCGCGCGGGAATAATCAGAGCGGCGCTCCCCCGCGGAATATAAGGCAAAATACTTCCGGTTACCAAAATTATCAGCCTCAACAGGGGCAGCAACCGCAGCAGGAGCAGCATAATTATCCCCGGAACCAGAGCGGCAGCCGGAGAACTCCCGGCGGCAATACAGGCTCGGGACAGCCCCCCCGCCCGGTTTCCCCTCGTACCGGCGGATACCGTCCGGTCGAGATGAGCGGCTCTAGGCAGACAAGTCAAAGCCGTCGGCTGAATGAACCTTACCGGGGAGAGAATTACGGTCGGATGACGCCGGAGCAGGCCGCCGCCGAGTCCCGCCACCGCGCCGAAGCGCGCATGGCGGAGCAGCAAAGAAGACTCGCCAAAGAGGTCAGAAGACGCAGGGAAGAAAAGCAGAAAAAGCGCGTCATCACAGGCGCTATAACCGTTTTCGCAGCTCTCGCGCTGATAATTATCGTCACGGTAATCGCAGTCAGCGCGGCAATTAAATCGAAGACCCGGACCGATGCACCCGTCGACTCGACAACACTTGATCCGTTTGCGCCCAACATCGAAACGGATGCCGACGGGAATGCCTTGTTGCCGGATATCGGAGATATAGTCGAAGAAACGGATGCAGCCGCCGAAGTTCCCGACGGGATTCCCGCAAATCCCGCAGACGCCGTCACCGAGCCGGCAGCGCAGCCTCCGGCGGAGACGACATGGGAAAACTATACCTTTAACTTTAAGGCGGATCTCAGCATGTACGAAGAATACATGAATCCGCAGGGTGACGAGTATCTGACGCTTATCAACACAACCCATCCGCTCGATAAGGATTACGCACCGGATGACCTCGTGGATATCATAGACACCCGAAAGGACGGCCGCGCAACTCAGCAGATTCGGCTTTACGCCGCAAAATCGCTTGAAGCTTTCCTTGCCGAGGCAAGGGCGCAGGGGTATGACGATGTAACCGTCACTTCGGGTTACCGCGACTATAACTATCAGAGCCAGCTCTTCAACGCCCGGCTGCTTCAATACAGCTATCTGGGCGATGAAAAAGCTTACGCCGCCGCGTCGCAGATAATTGCGGTTCCGGGAACTTCCGAGCATCAGTCGGGGCTCTGTCTCGATATGCATAACCTCTCGGCAGCCGATGTCAGTTTTGCGGATACTCCGGCAGGTCAATGGATGGCGGCAAACTGCCATAAATTCGGCTTCATCATCCGCTTTCCGGCGGATAAAGTCGATATAACCGGAATCACCTTCGAACCGTGGCATTTCAGATATGTAGGCCGGTACCACGCATGCAAAATGTACGAAAGAGGCCTTTGCCTCGAAGAATACTGGGCTTCTCTCGGCCGCAGCTAAAGAAATCAACTTTTTTATAAATAAAGGACAATATTTATGAGCTTTGAGAAAACACGCTATGCAGTCGTTGACATCGGTTCGAACACGGTTAAGATGAATATATACGATGTAATGACATCCGAGGAGGGAGAGACGAGACTTAATCTCGTGCTTACCGAGTCATCAACGATCGGACTTATAAACTACAAGCGCCGCAGGATCATGTCGGATGCCGGTATCAGCCGGCTTATCGAAACTCTGGAAAAATATAAAAAACTGGCGCTCGCAGTTAATGTCGCGGAAGATCGGATATTCAGCCTAGCAACGGCTTCGCTTCGGTATATCGTCAACGCTTCGAGAGTCGTATCGATAGTCAAGGCTCAGACCGGTCTCGACACTTCGCTTATATCCGGAGAAAACGAAGCGCTGCTCTGCTTCGACGGCCTGAAATATGCCCTCGGCGGCAGCGTCAGAACCGGTATGCTCTGCGACCTCGGAGGCGGATCGATAGAGCTGCTCGGATTTGTCGACGGTCTTGCGGTAAAAGCCTATTCGGACAAATTCGGCTGTCTTTCGCTCTACAGAAAATTCGTCGATGAAATAATTCCGTCGAAAAAGGAAAAGAAGAAGATCACAGGTTATGTCGAAGGCAGAATCAGCCATGTCGACTGGCTCAGCTCTTACGGCGACACTCTGTATATCGTCGGAGGAACCGCCCGTTCCGCCGCAAGACTTCATGCGGAGATGACCGGCGCACCCGCGCCGATGTCCGGTTACACCATTTCATACAATGAGTTTCTTGATACCGTCGATTTTTATACCGACCTCAACAAAAACAGCATCAAGACGCTTATCCGCCTGATGCCGGAGCGTCTGCACACGATCGTTTCCGGTCTTTTGGCGTTTGCGGCGGTTGTCCGCCGGGTAAATCCCAAAAACATCGTCATTTCCGGTTCGGGTCTCCGCGAAGGATATCTGCTCAGCCGTATAAGAGAGCTTGAAGCGGCCGGAAAATCGCAACCCGTTGCCGAAGCCGGAATCGAAATCGAGTTCGAGGATGCGGGATCGCCCGGGTCCGAAGAAACGGAAGACCTCGAAGACTTCATCGAAGATTCGGAAGAATCCGAAGACATCGACGACAGCATTCGGCACGAACATTCGTTCTCCGACCAGGAATAACTCCCGGCATTTTCAGATCAGAAGAAAGGCGGATTAAGTTTCTTCCTCGGTTAATTCCATGATTTCATATTACGAAAATCGAGAGCTGAGCTGGCTCAAATTCAATAAAAGAGTGCTGATGCAATCGCAGGCACACGAAGTTCCGCTGTTTGAGCGGATGAAATTCATCGAGATATTCGGCTCGAATCTGGATGAGTTCTTTATGGTGCGCGTCGGTTCGATGTATGACCGCAGCCTGCTTCCGGATGACCCGCCGGACGGAAAAACCGGCATGACGGCCTCCGAGCAGCTTGAAAGAATGTATGCCGAAACCCGCCCGCTTTACGCCCTGCGCGACAGCTGCTACAGAAATCTTACCTCCGCGCTTGCGGAAAAGGGTGTTAAATTCATAGGCGCCGGCAGTCTTAAGGGCGATATCGCCCGCGTCGCCCGACAGTATTTTAAGCGCGAAGTGCTGCCTTATGTCACTCCGCTGATACTCGATGCAAAGCACCAGCTTCCGATGCTGGAAAATCTGAAACACTACCTTGTCGTATCGATCAGACCCAAAAAAGACGGCGGGAAGGCAACACTCGGATTAGTCGCAATATCAAACGCTTTCGGAAGCATAATATCGCTGCCTTCTTCGAAGGAGCTCTCCTCCGACGGAATGACTTTTGTTCCGATAGAGGATCTTATGCTGCGGTTCGCATCGGATATCTTCAAAAATTACGATATCATCGGTCGGACAACGGTTCGCGTTACCCGGAATGCCGATGTTGCTGTCGAGGATAATTTTTCCGATGACGAGATCGACTACCGCGACTATGTGACGGCTATAATCAAGCGCCGCGAAAAAATGACTCCGGTAAGGCTGGAAACCTATTCCGCATCTTATGTGGGAGCGGAAAAAATCGGACAAGCCATAGCTTCGATGATGGGATTGAATGAACAGCAGTATTTTCATTCGATGTCTGTGCTTGATCTGGGATCGGTATACGGGCTTGAATCAAAGATTCGCAGGAATTTCGGCGATGATACCGAACTTTTCCATGCGCCGCTTTCGCCGCGCGATCAGCCGGATGTGCCGGAGGACATGACGATTGAAGAAACGGCGCAGAACCGCGATATATTCCTATCGTTTCCCTATTATTCGATGAAGCCTTATCTGCGTATGCTCAATGAAGCGGCATCCGATCCCGAGACAGAATCGATTAAAATCTCTCTTTACCGAATGGCGGCGAATTCCCTTGTCATAGACGCGCTGAGCCGCGCCGCAAGGAACGGGATCGAAGTCATCGCCGTCGTCGAGCTGAAAGCAAGATTCGACGAGAACAATAACGTCAACTGGTCAAGGCGGCTTGAAGACGCCGGCTGCCATGTGATATACGGCATCGAAGGCCTTAAAGTCCATTCAAAGCTGACGCTCATCACCCGCCGGGGGAAAAACGGCGTTCGCCGCCTCGCTCATGTCGGAACCGGAAATTACAACGAAAAAACCGCAAAGCTTTACACCGACGTCGGAATTATAACTGCCGACGATCGAATCATCGATGACGCGGAGCTGGTTTTCGACAACATTATGAAAGGTATACCCGGTGAAAGTTATGATAACCTTCTGGTATCTCCTAATACACTGAAGCAGACGATGCTTCGGGAGATCGAAACGGAAAAGGACTACGGTCAGGAAGGATATATCTGCATGAAGATGAATTCGCTGACCGACAAAGGCATAATTGACGCCCTGGCGGAGGCTTCTTCGAACGGCGTAAAAGTAGACCTTATTGTCCGCGGAATCTGCTGTCTTCTGCCCGGAATTATGGGAGTTACCGACAATATAAGGGTAGTATCTATCGTCGGCCGTTTCCTTGAGCACAGCCGCATCTTCATCTTCGGCAACGGCAGAAACGTCGGCAGAAGAGTATATCTCGGCTCTGCGGATATGATGACCCGGAACACCACCCGCCGGATAGAGGTCATAACCCCGGTATACGACAAAGGCATCGCCGACAGGATATACGAAATGACCCGGGTCATGCTTGCCGATAATGTCAAGCGCTCAAGGCTTATGTCCAACGGCAGATACGAACGGGTTATAACCGGCAAGGAACCGCTCGACAGCCAGGAATATTTCTACGCCGAAGCGTACAGAGAAACCGAAAAGAAAGAAGAAGAATAAAAAAACGAGGAGGGTTTTCCCCTCTTCGTAATTTTTATAGTTAATCTGCGTTCCCTCTGTCAGCCGTTTTTCATATGAACATCAACCTGCTGATGCGGCAGGGTTATCCCGGATCCGGAGAAAGCGTCCTTTACTTTTTCGTTAAGACTGAACAGAACTGTCCAGTAGTCGGCATTCCTGCACCAGGCGCGGCAGGTAATTTCCATTCCGGCTCCCGAATTCGAAATCACTTTTACCGTGTTGTCGGCTTCCTGTATAACGAGAGGCTCCGTTTTTATGACCGCATTTATGCATTCCATCGCCTTTTTGTAATCGGTTCCCTGAGATACCGCAAAGGTAAGGTCGACCCTGCGCAGTTCTTTTTCCGAATAGTTCACTATGTTGCTGGTAGAGGCGGCTCCGTTCGGTATTGAGACGGAACGGTTGTCAATGGTTGCAATCTTGGTGTAAACTATCTGGATCTCTTCAACAGTGCCGGTATACCCGCAGAGATCGACAAAATCACCGACCTTGAAAGGACGTGTAATCAGCAGCAATATGCCCCCGGCAAGATTCGAGAGGGTGCCGTTCAAAGCAAATCCGGCCGCGACGCCGAGCGAAGCTATCAGGGCGGACATGGCGGTGGTATCGATGCCGAGATAGCTTACAAGGCAGAGCACCACGATGATTTTGGCTGCATTTTTTAAGATATAGGTTAAAGTCTTGGATGTGGACGGATCGAGTTTGCCGGATTTCGCGTTTGCGGTGTCAAACTTTTTTGCGATTGTGTTTATAATTTTAAACGCGACCAGAAGCACAACGAGAGCGATAAGTATTTTAATGCCGGCAGCGCTCAGCCAGGTGACAAGAGTTGTGCCGAAATTAGCGGTATCCATGGTATTTCCTCCGTATTTTAAAAAATCGTTATTATAATTATAGCAACAAATCCTGAATTTTAGATTACGAAAACATTAAATATCATAGAAAACAACATACAAAAAACACCACCGGATTTGTGTAATTCGGCGGTGTTTATTTATTTTGATCTGCCATCAAATAGGCGACCCGCTGGGGAGCGGTTATGACATAAAATACTTTTGTTGTTTTCGGTTATCCGATGCAGCTCGGAGTATCATTTCAGCCGGAGCCGGTATCCGTCCGAGCGCATCGGGTCCGACGTTGAGCAGATAGTTGATCCCGCGGTTGTTTAAGTGGTTTCGGATCGCCTTTACCTTTTCTGCGTCTTTCCAGTTTGAGTCAAAGTATTTGAATCCCCAGGTATCGTTCAAAGTGGCCGGAGTCTCAAACAGCATATCTCCCTTATCATCATCGGGAATCTGGTTGTCGCCGGCGGAAGCATAATCGCCGCGTCCGTTGCCGATGCGGGAATTGACAAGGCATCCCGGCTGATAGTGCCGCACCAAAGAATACAGTTCGTCCGTCTGCTCCGGAGTAATGGTATTAGGGCAGTCGAACCAGATAAGGCAAAGCTCGCCGTATTTTGTAAGGATTTCCTTTACCTGCGGCTTTATCTTGGATTCAAAGCAGCGGGAAAAGTCCTTCTTCTCTTTGTCCGGGAAATCCCAGTTGTTGGTCCACCAGGCCTTTCCGCCGCACCAGGTCTTTCCGGTATTGTAACCGCCGCCGTCCGGTTCGTCCCAGTCGAGGTCCTGCGAATAATAAAGTCCGAATTTAAGCCCGTGCTTGTAGCAGGCTTCGGCAAGTTCGGCAACCACATCACGTCCGAACGGAGCTGCATCGGCGATGTTGTATTTCGACACCTCCGAGCGATACATGGCAAATCCGTCATGGTGCTTTGATGTAAACACCATATATTTCATCCCGGCGTCAAGCGCAAGCTTTACCCAGCTTTCCGAGTCAAAGAGTATCGGGTTGAAAGCGGAAGCGAGCGCATGGTATTCGGCGCGAGGGATGCGGAAATACTGCATCGCCCACTCCCCGATATCCTCCATCCTTCTCCCCTTCCATTCTCCGGCGGGGAGGGCATAAAGACCCCAGTGGATCATCATGCCGTATCCGGCTTCTTTAAACCACTTTTTTGATTGTTCAAGCGTCATCAGGGCGCTCCTTTCTTTTGATGCGTTTCTGTTCGGTTTCAGGTATTAATCAGAACTGGAAGTAGATAAAGCTCCGGTTGTCATAGGCTCCGAAGAGGACGATGACCGCTATTACAGCCGCATAACAGAAAAGACGAATCGCAGTCGCGCTCTTCGATGATGCGATTTCTCCCCGGCTTATCTTGTCAAGATGGCTTTGAACCGGAGTGTAGGTGAATATCAATTCGACCGCAATAAGCAGAAATGTGCAGATCGCGCTGGCCCATAGACGGACAGACGGAAGTGAGGAAAA
>JAAZGC010000141.1 GCA_012511425.1 Clostridiales bacterium
ATAATTATTAATTTTTGCATCCTGCTCTGCGTTGTCAATACATATGCCCTATTTTGTCTAAAAAAGAAAAAAACAAATACGGCAATTAATAATGAAATTTCATGCTGACATTAATATGTGATATATTTCAATAATTCACACCGCGCCTATCCGATTTCAGACTTGACAATTTTCATCAAATATGATATAATAACACAATCATTGGGGTATAGCCAAGCGGTAAGGCAAAGGACTTTGACTCCTTCACTCGGTGGTTCGAATCTACCTACCCCAGCCATAACCGGAAATTGTTCCGGTTTTTTATTATTTTATTGCATTTTTCGTTTCGATGTGATATAATCGGTTCGGTCAATTAATCAATCTAAAATAGATAAAGGAGATTCTTACAATGGCTGAAAAGATTATACTGTTTGACGGCAGCAATATCGATGATTTTATAAACCTCGACGGCTCAAAACACAAATGGGCGGTCGAATTCGGAACGATGACTGTTGTTCCCGGCAGCGGCAATATTGTTTCAAAGCAGACATTCGGCGATGCTCAGCTTCATGTCGAATTCAGGCTTCCTTATATGCCGGATTGCGAAGGACAATACAGAGCCAACAGCGGAGTTTATATCCACGGCTGCTATGAAGTTCAGGTACTCGATTCTTTCGGCAAGAAAACCCCTCCCGCCAATGACGACTGTTCGGCGATATACAGTCTTTTGACACCGGAAACTAACGCCTGTCTTCCTCCGCTCGAATGGCAGACTTATGACCTTATCATCCGGGCTCCGAGATTCAACGAAAACGGCAGCATTAAGGAAAACGCCAGACTTACTGCGCTTCACAACGGCATTGTGGTGCATAACAATGTTGAACTGCCGCGAGCCACACCGGGAGGAACCAGCGGGGTTCCGGTTGCTGAAGGTCCCGTCATGCTTCAGGATCACGGCAACACGGTCGCATACAGAAATATCTGGATAATGAAATTATAACTTTAACTGCTTTTCCGGAGAAATCTGGAAAGCTATTTTAATAATACATCATGTCGAACCGAATTCGGCAAATACCTTGAAACCACCTGAATAATTGTATCATATTTGTGAATTATAACATCACCGCCTTGCAATATTTCGGAAATGCTGTATAATATTATATAATTAACTTCAGGCGAATTTAGAACGAATCGTGCGGCATTTCAAAGATAATTAAAAGCCGGTTAAAACCCGCAGAAATGCAAAGCCTCCGTTCCGGCGTTTATCGCCTCGGACAGAGGTTTGTTTTTTAAGAAATATTATAAATGAGGTATTATATATGGAATATAAAATATCAGATAAGCTCGCTTCTATGAAGCCTTCGGCCATAAGAGAGATATTCAAGTCGCTGACTGACCCGTCTATAATCGCATTTGCAGCCGGAAACCCCGCCCCTGAATCATTTCCTGTCGAAGATATGAAAAGAATCGGCGCACGGGTTTTTGAAAATGAAGCGGTTAAAGCGCTTCAATATTCGATAACCGAGGGATATCCCCCCTTGGTTGAAGTTGTCAAAGCCCGTCTGAAAGAAAAATTTAACATAGGACGTGATTTTGACGGCACCATAATTGTCTCCGGCGGTCAGCAGGGACTTGAACTTGCCTGCAAGACCATGTGCAACGAAGGTGATGTCGTTATATGTGAGAACCCGAGTTTTATCGGCGCTTTAAACGCATACCGCTCTAACGGAGCAAAGCTTGTCGGCGTCCCGCTTGACGATAACGGAATTGATACTACGCTGCTTGAAAAAGCATTAAAAGAGAATCCAAACGCCAAACTAATCTATACAATCCCCACCTTCCATAATCCTGCCGGCATAACCATGACACTCGAACGCCGCCGAGAATTATACAGCCTTGCCAAGAAATACGGAGTCATGATCCTTGAAGACAACCCTTACGGTGAACTTCGTTTCAAAGGAGAAGAAATTCCTACGCTCAAGAGCATGGATGAAGACGGCATTGTTATCTACTGTGGTTCCTTCTCAAAGGTACTGAGCGCCGGTATGAGAATCGGATTTGTCTGCGCTCCTTCCGAGGTGCTCCAGAAGATTGTCGTTGCAAAACAGGTCGAAGATGTACATACAAATGCATATTTCCAGATACTGGTCGACCATTATATCCGCGAATGCGATTTTGACGCTCATATCGACGGTATACGCAAGCTTTACCGTGAAAAGAGCTCGCTTATGTTAACAGAACTTGAAAAACTGACCGATACGGGTCTCAAATTCACCCGTCCCGAAGGCGGACTTTTCATCTGGTGTACGCTTCCGCAGGGTATATATCTTGACAGCTTCATTAAAGAAGCTATGTCAAGGAAGCTTGCCGTAGTTCCCGGCACTGCTTTCAACTGCGATCCGTCGGCGCCATCGGACAGCTTCAGAATTACATATTCAACTCCGTCCGAAAAACAGATTGTCCGGGGTGTTGAAATAATCGGCGAATCCATCAGGGAGCTTTCAAAATGATTGAAGAGAAGATAACGGCAAAAGATAATTCACAGCCGGAAAAGAAGAAACGAATTTTCTCCGGAATTCAGCCAAGCGGAATGCTGACATTAGGCAACTACATCGGCGCAATACGAAACTTCCTCCTGCTCTCCGGCGAATATGACTGTCTTTACTGCGTAGTTGACGAACATGCAATTACTGTCCGTCAGGTGCCCGCCGAGCTGCGCCGCCATACATACGAAACTCTTGCGATATACATAGCCTGCGGACTTTCGCCGGATGAGAACATATTGTTCGTTCAGAGCCATGTTCCGCAGCATGCGGAACTCAGCTGGATACTCGGCTGCTATACAATGTTCGGTGAGCTTTCAAGGATGACACAGTTCAAGGACAAATCGGCAAAAAACGCCGATAATATTAACGCAGGTCTTTTCACATATCCTGTCCTTATGGCGGCGGATATTCTGCTCTATCAAGCCGACCTCGTTCCTGTCGGTATCGACCAAAAACAGCACCTTGAACTTGCAAGAACGATAGCCGAACGATTCAACGGTATATACGGAGATACATTCGTTGTACCTGATGGTTATATTCCGGAAGTCGGAATGAAAATAATGTCCCTTGCCGAACCGACGAAAAAAATGTCAAAATCCGATACGAATGCAAACGGATATGTCGCTATACTTGACGATCCGGACAAAATCATCAGAAAATTCCGCCGAGCAGTTACCGACTCCGACTCAACGGTGAAATACGCTGAAGGCAAAGACGGCGTAAACAACCTCATGGCGATTTATTCAGCCTTTACCGGAAAGAGTTACGCAGAAATTGAAGCTGAATTCGAGGGTAAGGGTTACGGCGACTTTAAGACTGCCGTAGGAGAAACTGTATCGGACGGTCTGAAACCGATACGAACGGAATTTGGCCGCCTTATGGATGACAAATCATATTTGGAGTCGGTCATGAAGCAAGGAGCTGAACGAGCCGAACGCCTTGCCGCAAGAACTCTGACAAAGGTTCAGAAAAAACTCGGCTTCGTGCTTCTTAAATAAAGACTTCTTCGGAGTTTATACAATGCAGATCACGGTTAATGAGATAATATACACGGTTTCGGCAATGCTGTTTGCGGCGCTGATGGCGTTCACTTCAACCCCGATTTCAATGGTAATAGCCCATAAAATCGGGGCGATTGACATACCAAAAGACAACCGCCGTATGCACAACCGTCCGATACCGCGTATCGGCGGAGTATCCATTTATTTCGCCTTTGCCTTTACGTCGCTTCTTTTCTGTGAACATTCAAAAACGCTGTTCACGATACTCATTGGAGGTTTTATCCTTGCTCTTGTCGGCGTTTTCGATGACATAAAGGATCTTCGGGCGTGGATTAAGTTCATAGTTCAGATAGCAGTTGCGGGACTTGCCGTATTCAACGGCTTCCGGATTCAATTTATAAATATTTCCGGAGATTATCTGCCGCTGCCTATATGGCTTTCGGTTCTTGTTTCGATGGCTTGGATCATCGGTATGACAAACGCAATAAATTTGATAGACGGCCTCGACGGTCTTTCCTGCGGCGTCTCAATTATCGGTTCTCTCTCGCTGCTTTTCGTTATGCTTACCCGCAATCCCATTCCTTCGTCGGCTATAATCATCGCTTTGCTGGCAGCTTCCTGTCTCGGTTTTCTACCGTATAATTTTTATCCCGCAAAAACTTTCATGGGAGATACCGGAGCACTTTTCCTGGGATATACAATGGCGGTATTGAGTATCGACGGCGTTTTCAAATGGCATGCGGTTATTTCATTTTTAATCCCGATAGCTATTTTCGGATATCCGCTGTTTGAGACGATTTTTTCCTTCTTAAGAAGAATATATCATAAAAAAAATCCCTTCAAGGGAGACAAAGAGCATATACACCACAGACTTATTAACTTAGGTTTCAATCAAAAGCAGTCGGTAGGCATTCTTTATGCCATAACCGGCATACTCAGCCTGTCGGCTGTTATGTTTACGAATACCAAGCTGATTCAGGCATCTGCAATGCTTTTGGCGGCTGTGGTTATATTTATTGTCGAGCTTAAAATAATAAAGAATCCCGTGACGAGAATACAGGGCGGATTTCATCTGAAAGATTGCAACGGGAAAGCATCCGAGCAAAAACCGCCGGTTGATTTTAACGAAGCTGTATCCGCGGAGTCGCCCGAAAACCCGACCGATGAAAATACAGATATTGCATTAAACGAAAACGTACCCGAAGGTCAGGATAATGAACGGGAACGGCAATAACAGGTTAAACACTGCCTCAACGAATGAAAATGAGGTTCATTCATCCGGAGTAAACTCTCATGATTCACATGAAGAGGACAAACATGGACTCTACTATTCACCGGCCAGGCAAAGGCTGTCTGTTTTTATCGCCGCGGTTATTTCAATCGCTGTGCTGGGACTGTTCTTTATCGGAATGGTTCGCATCGGCGTAATAACGCTGCCGTTCGGTATCAATCAAAACAATATTTCCCCGGGAGAAGAACCGCAGGAAGACAAACTGTATCAGGCATTGAGAAACGGTGATTATCCTAAAACAGCCGAGGTATCATTTAACCTGTCGCCTGAACAATATATAAAGGCGCTTGAAGATGCACCGTATCTTGAAACTTATTCGGTATCCATAAAAACAACGTTAACTTCGGGACCCTCAAAAAGTATCCGAACGGTCCATATCGATAAGAAGACAGACGGATACATTGCTGATATTTACATCGGCTCCGAACTTATAAGAAAAATATCATATGACGGCACTAAAATAATCGAAACCGATTATAGCAAAGGAAAGATATCATCAAGCAAAACCTTTCCCGCAACCGACAATTTCACCCTTGCGAGTGAAGCGGGGATTCCCTCAACCGAAAGATTTTTAGACAAAACGAGCGGTGAGATACTCGAAGGAATCGAAAATCTGGATATAACTTTAATCAGGACACAGGATCTGAACGCATTGAGAGTCTCATATGATACAACTTCGCCGAGACTCAGCGAAACTCTGCTCATCTCTCTCGATTTGGGAATTGTCATATCAGCGCAAACGACCGCGGAAAACGGAGAAGTTCTTTATACCGCATCTGTAACCGAATAATAAGGAGAACTGTCATGAAAAACTGCCGTATACCTTTTATCGAAAACAAAGAGCTCGATAACTTCGGTTATCGTGACATCAAGCCGATTAAGATATCAAACTGGCCCTGGATGAAGGATTATACCCCGGAATGCTCCGTAAAAGCCTTTGTAAGCGGCTGCTGCGGAAAGGGAGAAAAACTTCACATCCGTCTTAACTGTTACGAAAAGAACCCCAAAGCAGTTTATCACAACTTCTTTGACGATGTTTATAAAGACAGCTGTCTTGAAGCGTTTATATCTTTTACGCACGGCGGGCCTTATATGAACTGCGAGATGAACGCAAACGGCGCGTCGCTTATCGCATTCGGACCCGACAGAAATAACCGCACCCGGATTGATGCTTTGATTATTCCGCCGACGGTTCGCGCCGAGGTAAAGAAGAAAAAGTGGAGAGTCGAGATTGTGCTTGACATATCGGATCTTAGAAAAGTATTCGGAGAAGATATCAATATCGACAGAGGCTCCGAGTTCTTTGCCAATTTCTATAAATGCGGCGACGAAACCGAGACTGTTCATTACGGCTGCTGGAGCCCGATTGAAACTCCCGAACCTGATTTCCATCGTCCGGAATTTTTCGGTCGGATAATCATTGATTAATGGTGGTATAATGAGTTCCGTTCTTGATATAAATCTTGCGCCCTCCGGAAGAAAAAAGATCGAATGGGTCAAATCCTACATGCCTGTTCTCGGCACTATCGGCACTGATTTCCTTGCAAATAAGCCTTTCAAAGGACTTAAAGCCGCGATGTCAATTCATCTTGAAGCCAAAACCGCCTATCTAGCCGAAATACTCAGAGATGCCGGCGCGGAAGTATATATAACCGGCTGCAACCCCCTTTCAACACAGGATGACGTGGCAGCCGCACTCGCTGTTGAAGGACTTAATGTTTTTGCAAGACACGGTGTTGACGACGAAGAATATGTTGACCATCTGAAAGCAGTTCTCGACTGTTCTCCTAACGTTATAATAGATGACGGCGGAGATTTGGTTCAGCTGCTTAACGGTGAATGTTCCGATAAAACTTCAAATCTCATCGGCGGCTGCGAAGAAACCACAACCGGCGTTCATCGGCTGTTTGCACGTATGAGAGCCGGACTTTTGAACTTTCCGATGGTAGACGTCAACGACGCCGACTGCAAATATCTGTTTGACAATCGCTACGGAACCGGTCAGTCGACGATTGACGGCATTATGAATACGACCAATCTGATGATCGCCGGAAAAACCGTCGTCGTTGCCGGTTACGGCTGGTGCGGACGAGGTCTTGCTATGCGGATGAAGGGCATGGGGGCACTGGTTATCGTCACCGAGATCGATCCGGTCAAAGCAATCGAAGCGGCGATGGACGGTTTCCGTGTGATGAAAATGGACGATGCCGCTCCTTTGGGCGATTTCTTTGTTACGCTTACAGGGTCCCGTGATGTTATCACGGGACGTCATTTCGATATGATGAAAGACGGCGCGGTTCTGGCGAATTCAGGTCATTTTGATGTCGAAATAAACAAGTCGGAGCTTGAAACTGATTCCGTTGAAATATTCGACCGCCGAAACAATATCCGAGGATACAAGCAAAAAGACGGACGCATTCTTAACCTGCTTGCCGACGGGAGACTGGTAAATTTAGCCGCCGGAAACGGACATCCTGCCGAGATTATGGATATGTCATTTGCTCTTCAGGCAAAATCGCTTGAATGGCTGGTACAAAATAAAGACAAGCTTGAAAACAGAGTATATCCGGTACCTGACGAAATAGACAGCTATGTCGCCGAACTCAAACTTAGAGCTATCGGCGGTGCGATTGACTCTCTGACTGCGGAGCAAAAAGAATATCTCAACAAGGTGGATTAACAATGAGAATCCTTATTATTCGTCACAGCGATCCCGATTATAAGCTCGATTCACTTACTCCCCGCGGCTTTAAAGAGGCTGAAGCTTTGGGAAATTGGCTCGGACAAAGACGTATCGACTATATTTACGCTTCACCTCTCGGCAGAGCTCAAAG
>JAAZGC010000142.1 GCA_012511425.1 Clostridiales bacterium
CGTCAAGGAAAAGCCCGCGGAGGGAGCCGGCGATGAGGTCGTTTTTATAAACATGAACCTCCGACTGCGAAAGCAGCGCCGCAAAGGCGTTGGCGCGGGCGCGCGCCGAAGATACGGAAAGATCGGCGTAATATCCGCGTCCCTTGTAAAGGTTCACGGCATACACCGCCTTCTTCGGCGAGTAAATTTCATTGTATAGCGGAATCAGTTTCTCGTCCATATCAAAAACTCCTTTCGATTTCGGCCGGTTCGCCGATCTCGGGGCTTTATAAGCGGAATCGTATTTACCGTTACGGTTTATATATTTTTTTAAAACAGCTGTCAGCCGAGTTCCAGGAACTTTTCGTTGACCTTTGCATACTGTTTTTGCACCATCGACTCATACTTCGCATAAACGGAAGCGAAGCTGCGGTCGGAGCGGTTGGCAAGATACCAGCCGACGCTGTTCAGATCGTTTGAGTTGTCGAAGAAATAGTAGCCGATGTCGAACACTCTGCCGGCGCGGATGATGTCGAGCATCTCCACCGACTCGGCGTCGCGGGTGAACTTGGTGGTCAGCACCACGTCGTAATAAGTCGGAATAACCGTGAGATAGCTCTCATATGCGAGCGCTTCGAGAATAACCGACGCCTTCTCCGGGTCGGGATTTGTGACCGGAACGATGAAGAGGTTGCAGCCGGCGTCGACGTTGGCGTAGTAGTTGTCAATGGTCTCGTCATATTTCGGCCACGGAATGATGCCGAAATCCTCGTCCATATCGCGCAGGTTCTGCACATCTCCGATACCGGGATCATAGAAAAGCGCGCGTGCGACAGCAGCAGATCAAGGCTCGAATCTCCCGCAAGGACGGCGGTTCGGGCGGTATCCAGCCCGAAATCGTCGTTGTCGCGGACGAACTCAAAGACGATGTTGAACTGTTCGGCAACTTTTGAGTTGCGCTCGAATATCGCATCTTCGATTGTGTCGCCGGTCTGCTCTTTCACATCGAAGTCAGAGGCAAACCAGTCATGCTCGCGCATATATAGTGAATGTGTCTCCGTTATAGTCGGCTTCCGGCAGATCGGCTTTTATAGGCGCCTCGGTGGTTTCATCGGGAGCGTCGGGATGTTGTTTTCTGTTTTTATTGTTTTCCTGTACATTTTGATTATTGTTTTCCTGTTCGATATTGCGAATCCCTGATTTCCGGGAACACTGGTCGGGCAAGCGGCTTTATATACCAAGCTTCCTCAGCTCCGCAACCCGGTCGTTCCCTCCCCAGTCGCGGGTTACCTTGCAGGAAAAGCCGTATTCTTCCGCGATTTCGGTTATCCCCTCCCGCTGGTCATAGCCGATTTCAAATATCATCACGCCGCCGTCAGCGAGTGACGGAGCGAAATTCTCAATTATCGCGCGGTAGAAGCGAAAACCGTCATCGCCTCCGTCAAGGGCGCAGAGCGGCTCAAAGTCCCGCACAGAAGCGTCAAGCGTTTTAAGGTCGGAAGTCTTTATATAAGGCGGGTTCGCGGCGATTACGTCAAAACGTTTGCCGCGGGTGATTCCATCGGCGGCTTCTCTGTCGGTGACATCCGCCGCAATAAAGCGAAAAACGTCGAAGTTTTCGGGTCGCACGGCTTTATTGCGGTTGCGGTCGGCGTTTTTCCGAGCGACGGCAAGCGCGCCGGGGGAAATATCAACCGCCGTGACCGAGGAAAGCCGCGCTGGGGTGTTCGCCGCGGCGGAAATTGCAATGCAGCCGCTTCCGGTGCAGAGGTCGAGAAAATGCGCCCCGCCCTGAAGGGCGGCAACGTCCCGGAGGACGGTAACGTCCCGAAGGGCGGCAATAACCGCCTCAACTACCCGCTCGGTGTCCGGGCGGGGAATAAGGGTGTCCGGCGTGACAAGATAGCTTTCCCGGAAGAACGCCTGCTCTCCGGTTATAAGCGCGACCGGCTCTCCCGCTTCGGCGCGGGCGGCGGCCGACTCATATTCGGCGCCATGTCCGAAGGCTTCCCGCAGCCGCATATCGTCCTGCTTTGAAAGGTTACTGAATAACCGGCTCATCGTCTTCGCCGGTGCCGGCGGATTCCGCTTTTTCCGAAACGGGTTCTGCATCATCGCCGCTCGTTTCCGTTTCGGAGGCCGCGGATTCGGCGGCAACTTTCGCCGCAGCTTTTGCCGCAAGCCGTTCCCTGTCTTCATCGGTTACGCCGATGCCGTCGGCGGGGAGCACGTCCGGGTTAGTCAGAGGGTCATATCCGGGGAAATTGTCCGGCAGAGCTGATTTCAGCGAAGCGACGGCGCACTCGATCATATCCGGCGCAGGCTCGCGGGTGGTTATCCGCTGCATCCAGAGGCCGGGCGCCGAAAGGGCGCGGATTATAACGTTGTCGTGCTTTCCGGCGAACATGATGAACTCAAAGCCGAGCCCGACTATCACCGGCATCAGCGCTATTTTCGAAAGCATCCGAAGCATGGTGTTGTCCCACGGAACTATCGGCAGCGAATAGATAAGAATCGAAAGCAGCAGCATCACAAACAGGAAGCTCGTGCCGCAGCGCGGGTGAAAGCGGGTCTGCGCCTTTACGTTTTCGACGGTCAGCGGCAGCCCCTTTTCGTAGCAGAATATCGATTTATGCTCGGCGCCGTGGTACATGAAAACCCGCTTGATGTCGCTCATATGCGAGACGCCCCAGAGATACAGCACGAAGATGAGTATCTTCACAAGTCCCTCTATCAGGTTTTTGAAAAGCCCGAGTCCGCCTCCCGCCGCCGTATCGAGCGCGCGGGTCAGAAAGACGGGCAGCCACATAAAGAGCAGAAGCCCGATGCCGACTCCCAAAACCGAGGCGATGCCCATTATGACGCCGACAAGCTTGCTGCCTAAATGCTTATCAAGCCACTTTTCAAATTTGCTCTCCGGCTCGATATCGTCGATTCCCAGCGCTTCGGCGGAGATGCTGAGCGTTTTGTAGCTGAGCATCATCATCTCGACGAAGTTTACGACGCCGCGGAGGATGGGTATACTCAGAATCTTATGTTTTTTCCTGACGCTTTTCCAGGGTTTTTTAATGATTTTTATCGAACAGTCCGGCATCCGGTTGGCGACGGCGAAGCTGTCGCGCCCCTTCATCATGACGCCTTCGATAACGGCCTGACCGCCGACGGTCGCAAGCCGCGGGTTCTTTTCTTTGTTCTTTTTATCTGACATTATATAATTATTTCTCTTTTTCGGGTATCTCTCCGCTTAAACGGATTTATATGATTTTACGGGATGCTTTACGCAAAACGCCGTAATATATATTTTTTTAATTATTTCCCCCGCCGCAGATGCCGAGTATTGCGTGACCCGCCATCATAAGCCCGGCGGCCGCCGGAACCCAGCTGTTCGACATGGGCACGCCGATATCGCTTCTCATCGGCGGCTCGTCGCTCCAGAGGGCGAGGCAGCTAAGCGAAAGTTCGCGGCATTTCAACCGAACCGCCTTCGCAAGCGGGCAGGTATGCGTTTTGTCTATCGGCGTCACTCGGAATCGGGAGGGGTCGAGCTTGTTGCCGGTTCCCATGCAGCTGATAATCGCCGCGCCCGACTCCGCCGCGGCGGAAATAAGGGCAAGCTTGCCGCCGACATCGTCGATGCAGTCGAGCACCCACGAAGCGCCGCCGATTACGGCCGCGGCGTTCTCCGCCGTTATCCGCTCGGTTATCACGGTTACTTTGCAGTCGGGATTTATCGAACGAATCCGATCCGCCGCGGCAAGAGCCTTGCTCCTGCCTATGCTTTCGCGGGTAGCCAGAAGCTGTCGGTTCAGGTTGGTTTCATCAAAAACGTCGCAGTCGCAGACGCGGATATTCCCGACACCTGCACGGGCGATCGCTTCGGCGCAATGCCCCCCGACGCCGCCGAGACCGGCGACAAGCACCGACGCGCTCATAAGGCTGGATATCGCCTCGTCGCCTAACATCGCGCGGGTGCGGCTGAGCCATTCGGGGATTATATACTTTTTGTCGCCGCCGTCGGCGGCTGCGGAATTCTCCGGAGTGTCGGCTGAAATGTTTTCTCGGTTGTTTATATATTTTTTATCGTCATCCGGGCTTATTCGCGCTTCCATGTCGTCCCCTCGGGGGTGTCGGTGAGGCGGATGCCCCTTGAAGTCAGCTCATTTCTTATCCGATCGGCTTCGGCGTAGTTTTTCGCCTTCTTCGCGGCGGTCCTTTCGGCGACGAGGGCGTTTATCTCGTCGGCCTCCGGGTCGGCGGCGTCATTAACGGCTTCTTCTTCCGGCTCTTTGTCGAGGTCGAGCGCGAGAATCGTGTCGGCGTCAGCTATCGCCCTGAAAATCTCGTCGTTCCTGCCGTCGAGCTTCGCCATCCCCCAGACGGCGCCTAAAGCGCGGGGGATATTGAGGTCGTCGAAGACCGCCTCGTCAAACTCGGCTTTAAGTTCGTCCAGCCGTGCGCGGTCGAAATTCTCCCCGGCTCCCTTATGCGCCGAAACGGCGCGGCGGAGGTTCGAAAGACTGCGCTTTGCGCCGTCCATCCCCTCAAAAGTGAAATTCAGCTTCTGGCGATAATGCGAGTTGAAGCAGAAATAGCGAAAATCGAGCGGGTCATATCCCATCTCGGCAAGCTGCGAAACGGTGTAGGTGTTGCGAAGCGACTTCGACATCTTGCCGCCGTCGACGAGCATAAATTCGCCGTGCAGCCAGAACGCCGCCGGAACTTCGCCGCAGCAGCCCCAGCCCTGGGCGATCTCGTTTTCGTGATGCACCGGAATGTGGTCGGCGCCGCCGGTGTGGATATCAAAGCGCGCGCCCAAATATTTCAGCCCCATGGCGGAGCACTCGATGTGCCAGCCGGGATAGCCCATGCCCCACGGGCTCGGCCACTGCATTATATGCTCTTTCGGCGCCTTTTTCCAGAGCGCAAAGTCGGCGGGATTCCGCTTCTCCGAGTTCACTTCAACCCTCGCGCCGCTCAATTGGTCGTCGAGCTTGAGCCGGGAAAGCATTCCGTATCCGGGGAATTTGCTTATATCATAGTAAATTCCGTCGGAAATTTCATAGCCGATGCCGCGGTCGCAAAGCTCCTTTACAAACTCGATCATCTCGCCGATGTTGTCGGTCGCTTTGGCGATAATTTCGGGGCGGCTGATGTGCAGCGCAGCTACGTCGCGCATGAAGACGCCGGTGTAATACTCGGCGATTTCCCAGGGGGTTTTCTTCTGCTCCCTCGACGCGACTTCCAGCTTGTCCTCGCCGTCGTCGCCGTCGTCGGTAAGGTGGCCGACGTCGGTGATGTTCATGACGTGAAGCAGGTCATAGCCGCCTCGCTTCAGCACCCGGCGCAGGCTGTCCATGAAAATGTAAGTGCGCATATTGCCGATGTGCGCGTAGGAATAGACGGTCGGACCGCAGGAGTAGATGCGGACTTTATTCCCCTCAAGCGGGGCAAAATCCTCTTTCGAGCGGGTCAGGGTGTTGTAGAATCTGATAGCCATATATCTGTCCTTGTATTCGTTTTTTTATTTTTATATGTCGGAATATGCGTTACTCGTCCTTTGAAACCGGCGCCGGGTCGGGAGCTTCCTCTACCTCGGCGGATGAAGTTTCCTCTTTTTTCGGCTTCTTCGGTTTCTTCGGTTTCTTCGAAACCGGAACGGCGGACTTCGCTTCCTCCGCTGCGGCAAGGACATCCTCGATTTCGTCAACGGTGCGGCGGAGCGCCTCAAGCCGCACATTCAGGCGGCAGATTTCCTGCGACAGCGGGTCGGGAGTGCGGGTCTGGTCGAAGGGATCGACCTTGCGGTTTTCGCGGCGGACTACCCGCGCCGGGATGCCGACGGCGGTCGAATTTTCCGGAATCTCGGTAAGCACGACCGCATTGGCGGCGATTTTGACGTTGTCGCCTATCTTCATCGGACCTAACACCTTCGCGCCGGTGCCGACCATTACGTTGTTGCCGAGCGTCGGATGGCGCTTGCCGGTTTCCTTGCCGGTGCCGC
>JAAZGC010000143.1 GCA_012511425.1 Clostridiales bacterium
ACTTCATGCGCTTCCGCTCCAACTACATCGAGGGAGACATCGGCCGCGTCAAGGCGCAGAAGCTTTTCCTGTCGGCGCTTGTGAAGACTTTCAAGGAAAAATTCACGATAACGATGATCCCCGACCTTGCCAAAGCGGTTTTCCAGAACATCAAAACCTCGATAGAATATCAGTATCTCGGCTATTTTGCCCGCAAGGCGCTGGGCGCGGATCTTTCGACGCTTAAGATGATCACCCTGCCGGGAGAGGCGATTCAGACCGGCTCGGGAGCCTGGTATTACGTGACCAAGCGCGCCGACGCAAGGGCTATCGTAAATCTTTACTTCAACGTTTTCGACCAGCAGATCACCGACGATATTTTCGACCCCAACCAGAATCTGACCGACGGTATGTCGGCGTCTGCATACAGAGTTTACCATTCGCTCGCTTCCGAGAACCCTGCGGAGAAATATGTTCTCTCCGGAAAAGAAGCCGACGAGCAGGGCATCAAGATCGACCTGCTTGACGACATAATTACAACCGCGCCGGCCAATGCCGAAGGATAAATCCCGCATCCGTACAGCAATTCATATCACGGAAATCCCCGGACATAAACAAGGACAGGCAAACTCATGAAAGGAAACCGATATGGACAACAACTTAAAAGAGATTACGGAAAACTATGACGAACCCGTCACAGTCGAGTGCCCCGCTTCGAGCGAGGGTAAGGTCGACTCGAAGGAACTTGCCGAATTCATCGTCGGCGTTTTATCCGACAGAAAGGCGACGGACATACGCCTGCTCCGCGTCGCCGAAAAAACGGTCCTGACCGACTACTTTGTCATCTGCACCGGCAACTCAAACACCCAGATCAAGGGCATTGCCAGCGAGATAGAAGCAAAGGTCACGGTAAAATACGGCCTTACCCCGCGCAGCACCGAAGGATATACCGATGCCAACTGGATACTTATCGACTACGGCTGTGCGATAGTCCATATCTTCAACCGCGAGAAGCGCGGATTCTACAACCTCGAAAAGCTCTACGCCGATGCAAAAGAAGTCGATATCGGAAACCTGACAGAAACGGCAGAAGCCGAACCCGATGCAGAAACATCGGAATCGGAAGAATAAAACCAGAAAAGAGATTCCAAAAAAATGACCATCAAATACGAGTTTTCGCAAATAGATAAAAAATGGCAGGATATCTGGAATGAAAAAGAGGCTTATAAAGCCGTTGATTTCTCCCCGAAGCCTAAGTATTTCACCCTCGTCGAGTTCCCGTATCCGTCGGGCGAGGGACTGCACATCGGCCACCCGCGGCCGTATACCGCAATGGATATCGTCTCCCGCAAGAAGCGGATGCAGGGGTACAACGTCCTCTTTCCGATGGGCTGGGACGCCTTCGGTCTGCCTACCGAAAATTACGCAATAAAGACGCACACCGCCCCGCAGACGGTTACCGCGCGAAATGTCGCTCATTTCAAGAAGCAGATAAAGAGTCTCGGTCTCTCCTTCGACTGGAGCCGGGAAGTCAACACCACCGACCCCGAATATTATCGCTGGACTCAGTGGATTTTCCTGCAGCTTTACAAGAGGGGACTCGCTTATAAAACGACGATGCCGGTCAACTGGTGCACCTCCTGCAAGTGCGTGCTGGCAAACGAGGAAGTCGTCGCCGGCGCCTGCGAGCGCTGCGGCGGGGAAGTCGTCCGCAAGGTAAAAAGCCAGTGGATGCTTAAAATCACCGCATATGCGCAGAGGCTGATAGACGACCTTGCCGACCTCGATTTCATTCCGAGGGTCAAAACTCAGGAGATAAACTGGATCGGCCGCTCGGAGGGTGCGGAGATCGATTTTTCCGCCGACACCGGCGACAAGATCACCGTTTACACCACCCGCCCCGACACCATCTTCGGCGCGACTTATATGGTAATGTCGCCGGAGCATGAGCTTATCGAAAAGTGGAAGAACGAGGGAAAACTCAAAAACGCTGACGAGATTTCCGAATATCAGGCGCAGGCCGCCCGCAAGTCCGATTTCGAGCGCACCGAGCTTGACGCCGACAAGGAAAAGACCGGCGTCCGCCTCGACGGCGTAACCGGCATAAACCCCGGAAACGGCGAAGATATCCCGATTTTCATCTCCGACTATGTCCTCTCGACCTACGGCACCGGCGCAATCATGGCGGTTCCGGCGCATGACGACCGCGACTGGGCGTTTGCCAGGAAGTTCGGTCTTCCGATAGTCGAAGTCGTCGCCGGCGGAAACGTTGAAGAAGCGGCTTACACCGACACCGAAGAAGGCGTGATGGTCAATTCCGGGTTCATTACCGGAAAATCCGTCGGTGATGCAAAGCAGGCGATTACCGAATACCTTGAAAAGCAGGGCGTCGGCCGCGCCAAAGTCAACTACAAGCTCCGCGACTGGGTCTTCTCCCGCCAGAGATACTGGGGAGAGCCGATCCCGATGATTTACTGCGAGAAGTGCGGCTGGGTTCCGGTTCCGGAATCGCAGCTGCCGGTAGAACTCCCCGAGCTTGAGCACTACGCCCCGACGGAAGACGGCGAATCGCAGCTTGCGAAGCTCGACTGGGTAAATACGACCTGTCCGCAGTGCGGCGGGGCCGCAAAACGGGAAACCGACACAATGCCCAACTGGGCGGGCAGCTCCTGGTACTTCCTCCGCTACTGCGATCCGAAAAACGCCGAAGCTCTCGCCGATAAGGACAAATTGGACTACTGGATGCCGGTCGACTGGTACAACGGCGGAATGGAGCACGTAACACTTCACCTGCTCTACTCCCGCTTCTGGGCGAAGTTCCTTTACGACGAAGGAATCCTCGGCTGCAAAGAGCCGTATCTCAAGCGCACCGCACACGGAATGATTTTGGGCGCAAACGGTGAGAAGATGTCCAAATCCCGCGGCAACGTCATCAATCCCGACGAAATAGTCGGTCAATACGGCGCCGACACCCTCCGGCTTTATGAGATGTTCATCGGAGACTTCGAAAAATCCGCCCCCTGGAATCCGGACAGCGTCCGCGGCTGCAAGCGCTTCCTCGACCGCACCGCCGGAATGTCGGCGATGATAAAGGGGCGGGGCACATCCTCGAGAAAGATTGAATCGGGGCTTCACAAGGTTATAAAGAAAGTTACCGAAGATATCGACCAGATGAAGTTCAACACCGCCGTCGCCGCGATGATGTCGCTGCAGAACGACATTTACGAACAGGGCTATCTTACCAAGGACGAATTCGAGACCTTCATCACCGTACTGAATCCTTTCGCGCCGCATCTTACCGAGCAGCTCTGGGAGGAGTGCGGAAATTCGAGCCTGCTCAGCATCTCGCCGTGGCCGGAATATAACGAAGAAAAAGCTGCCGACGAAAGCATCACTTATGCAGTACAGGTAAACGGCAAGCTCCGCGGAACGATAATCGTCCCGGCGGACACCGACAAGGAAGCCGCCCTCGCCGCCGCCAAGGCAGACGAAAAGGTGGCAGTGTATCTCGAAGGCAAAACGCTGATAAAAGAGATCTTCGTCCCCGGGCGGATGATAAGTTTCGTCGTGAAATAAGAAGTTTACAATATTCAGCCCTTGACAAATCCCGCAAAATAGTGTATAATATAATTCGCCGCCGTTTTCGGATGCGTTCGGGACAAAGGAAGTCCGGTGCGAAGAATTCGGCAGCCGACAGATTAATCAAAAATACTACTGATTCTCTTCGTGATCAGTAACGGTCCGTCGAAGGGAGGGAAACAGATAAATGGCAGAAATCAGACTTAAGGAAAACGAGTCGCTTGACAGCGCTCTTCGGCGGTTCAAGAGATCCTGCGCCCGCAGCGGCGTGCTTGCCGAGCTCCGCAAGAGAGAGCATTACGAAAAGCCGAGCGTCAAGCGCAAAAAGAAGTCCGAAGCAGCGAGAAAGCGCAAGTTCAAGTAATCGCTTCGGGTAAAAAAATCATAAAACGGGACTTTTTCGGTCCCGTTTTTTCGTTTGTGTTTGATTCAGCCGTCTCAGTCGAAATAAATCGTCTTGCCGGTCTTTCCGCTCTTGTATATCGCTTCGATGATGTTTGTTACCACCGCCGCTTCTTCGGGCAGAACTATCGGATTTGTGTCATTTACTATCGCTTCGATCCACTGGCGGGCTTCATATTCGCAGTCGCTCAGTTTTTCATCTTTGTAAAGTTCGCGGTCGGCGTCGTCTGCATCATGCTTCTCGCTGAACAGCTTCATAACGCCTTTTTCGTCCGGACGCTCGCCGTTTACCAGGACGCCGTCGCCGAGGATTTCAATCCCGCCGAGGGTGCCGCAGATGGTGTCGTGCTGGCTCGTTACGGTGTTGAGCAGCCAGGAAGCTTCGACATACATCGTGGCGCCGTTCTTGAATCGGATCATTCCCATCGCCGAATCTTCGACGGTGAACGGAGTGTCGCCCCATGAGCCCCAGTCTCCGTTGTCCTGCGCATAGTATTTCAGCTTGTGGTTGACCGATCCGGTAACGGAGGCGACGTCGTAATTGCCGATCATCCAGAGGGCTACGTCAATCGAGTGGGTGCCGATATCGATCATCGGTCCGCCGCCCTGCTTTTCCTCGTCCATAAAGACGCCCCAGGTCGGCACGCCGCGGCGGCGGATAGCCGGAGCGCGGAGATAATAGATTTCGCCTAATTTCCCGCCGCGGATAAGGCTGCGGGCGTATTGGAACCTCGAGTCGGAACGGCTCTGATAACCGATAGTCAGCTTCCTGCCGCTCTTCTTTGCGGCGTCGCACATGGCTTTCGCTTCGGCGGAGCTTGTCGCCATCGGCTTTTCGCACATGACGTGCTTCCCGGATTTGAGCGCGGCTATCGATATCTCGGCGTGCTTGTAGTTCGGAGTGAGGACGTGGACGACTTCGATTTCCTTCATCGCCAGCAGGTCTTTGTAATCCTTGAAGACTTTGGCGCCTTTTACGCCGTATTCCTTCGCGGCTTTTTCGGCGCGTTCGATAATGATGTCGCAGAACGCGACCATTTCGAC
>JAAZGC010000144.1 GCA_012511425.1 Clostridiales bacterium
TGCGCTTGCGATTGATTTCTCGGAAACTCAGTCTCTTGCGGTGTCTATCTCTCTGCCGCCGTGAAGCTGCGGGAAATAGGTTGCGAATATCTGCTTCGGCGGCTCGTCGAATTCGAGTTTTAGCATAGTAATGCCCGCGATTTTATCCGGAACTTCCGCCGGCAGATTTTTAAGGATGATGCGTCCGGTCGTCTGCTCGAAGTCGATGGATTCGCCGGTTGCAAGATAGGTGGCCTTCTTCAATTTCGTTCTGTAGCCGCCGAGGCTCATCGAGCCGTTCTTCGGCCAGATCCAGTTCCATACATAAACGGTATTTCCCCTTACCGTGCCCGAGCAAAGACCGTTTGTTCCTATAGTTCCCCTGCCCTTGCCGTAGAGTGCCTCGCCGTTTTCGGCAAGCCAGCGTCCGGTATCGGTGAGCGGCTTTATCGCTTCCTTCGGCACCGAGCCGTCGGGAGCCGGGCCGATGTTCAGCAGCAGGTTTCCGCCGCCTCCGGCAACCGAATTGAGCATTCTGATTATCCGCTGCGAGTTGTAGCTGTAAGGAATGACCTGCTCGGAGTCGAGATATCCCCAGGAAAGACCGTTGAAGGTCATGCAGGCTTCCCAGTCGCGGCTTTCTGCGTGGATGCCTTCTTCCGGCGTGCCGAAATCTTCGTCGAGCCTTGAACGGTTGTTGATGATGATATCCGGCTGAAGCGCACGGAGACGCTGGTTGCGTGCGACAGAATCCCAGCCCTCCCAGTGATCCATCGGCAGGGATACGTCATACCAGAGAATGTCTATCTTGCCGTAATTCGTGAGCAGCTCGGTGTTGAGCGCTTCGATATAGTCGAGGAAACGGCGGCGCGCTTCGTTGTCGTATGCGCATTTCCAGGCGTCGGGATGGTGCCAGTCCATGAGTGAGCTGTAAAAGCCTATCCGCAGATCGTATTCGCGGCAGGCGTCGACAAATTCGCGGACGATGTCGCGGTGAGGGCCGTAATTTACCGAGTTATAGGGGTTGGCTTTTGAATCCCAGAGCGAAAAGCCTTCGTGATGCCTTGTCGTCAGCACCATGTATTTCATACCGGCGGCCTTTGCCAGCGCCGCCCAATCTCTCGGCGCACCGGGCTTCGGATTAAACTCGTTCGCGAGCTTTTCGTATTCCTCTATCGGGAAATTTTCCTGTGTCATCGCCCATTCGTGATGACCGTATTGCGAATACAAGCCGAAGTGAATAAACATTCCGAAGCGGGCGTCGCGCCACCAGTCCATGCGGGCGTCGCGGGTCGAAGCAATCAGGCTTTCGTAATCGGGTTTGCTGAGAATCTTCATGACGGCCTCCTGTTCTGAATCTGATTGTATTTGGCTTATAAGATTAACCGGTTTTGTTTTGATTTCGTTTATTTGAGCAGCGCTTCAAGTTCGGCGGAGGCGGCGGCGAGGTCGTCGCGGATTTTTATCTTCTGCGGGCAAAGCTCCTCGCACTGTCCGCAATTCTGACAATTCGACCCTCTCTCCTCTTCTTTCATACGCCCGTAGCGCCAGCGGGCTCCGCCCTTGTCGCCGTACATATGGTAGGTGTTCCAGATCGAGAAATTGCCCGGGATGTTGACCCCGAAGGGGCATGGCATGCAGTAGCGGCAGTCGGTGCAGCCGTTTTTGACGCTGTTCAGAATATTTTGTCTTACCTGCCATACCGCGTCGAGCTCTTCTTCGGTGAGCGGTTTGAAATCAATGACGGTGCCGAGGTTATCCCTAACCTGTTCAAGCGTTGACATTCCGGAAAGGGTGTGCTTTACGCCGTCGCGGGAAACGGCGAAGCGGATGGCCCAGGAGGCGATCGACCAGTCGGGATGAAGCTTTCTGAACGGCTCCGCGATATTTTCGGGGAGGTTGGCGAGAGTGCCGCCCTTTACCGGTTCCATTACGATTACCGGGATATTCAGCGATTTTGAGAGATCGAGTCCCTTGTCTCCGGCCTGATCGTCTATATCCATATAGTTATACTGCAGCTGGACGAATTCTACCCAGTCTTCGGTGATGTGCTTCTCGAAAACTTCGTAGCTGTCGTGGAAAGAGAAGCCCATATGGCGGATGCGGCCTTTTTTCTTCTGTTTTTTCAGCCATTCGACGGCGCCGATTTCCTTCGCCTTGTCAAAAGTGCCCTGGCTCATCGAGTGCAGAAGATAGAAGTCGATATGATCGGTCTTAAGCTTTTTAAGCTGATCTTCGAATATTTTGTCGAGGTCTTTTTCGCCTTCGTTGACCGACCAGAGGGGCATTTTCGTTGCGACGTAATACGAGTCGCGGGGGAGCTTGGAAAGATAATCTCCCACGAACGGCTCGCTTTGCGAACCTATGTAAAAATATGCGGTGTCGAAATAATTGACCCCGGCGTCTCGGGCTTCATCGAGCATGCGGGATGCAAGGGCGGTATCGATTTTTTCGCCGTTCATCGGCAGTCTCATGCAGCCGAATCCGAGAGCGGAGACCTTGTCGCCGCACATTTCGTTATATAACATTTGAATATGCCTCCGGATATAATCGGTTTTTGCTTACGGGTTAATTATACCACAAAAAATCAGCCGTGTAAAGATTTTTCTCGAAATCTAATATTCTTTACAAATGGTTCTGCATTGCAGAGCGGCGCTTATTTTGCATAAAGTCATTGTTTTTTTGCGGGCGGTGTGATATAATATAATCGGAATAATATAATCGAAAAACCTCGCATTTACAGAAAGGAAGGTAAAATGTCCGTATTCAGACACATAAAGCCGGAAGAGCTGCCGCTGAATCTTTTTGATGCAATCGGAAACGACTGGATGCTCATTTCTGCAAAGGACGAAAGCACCGGCAGGTTCAATACCATGACCGCATCATGGGGCGGAGCCGGAGTGCTCTGGGGCAAGCCGTATTTCGTCTGCGTTATCCGCCCGCAGAGGTATACTTACGAGTTTGCCGAAAAAACCGACCTTATCTCCCTCAGCTTTTTCGAAGGAGAAGAAGGGCGGAAGATACTGAATTTCTGCGGAAGCAATTCCGGCAGAGACTGCGACAAGATTGCCGAAACCGGGCTTAAGCCGATATTTGATAAAGCAGGCTTCGTTTATTACGAACAGGCGAAATATGCCCTTTTCGGCAAAAAGCTCTACATTCACGACCTGAAGCCCGATAACTTCGTCGATGCCTCGATCCCGAATATCCATTATAAGGCTGCCGACTACCACCGCGCATATATCTGCGAAATAACCGATATACTTGAAAGAAGCTGATATAAAAAACCGTTTTTTATAAAATTAAGGAAGGAATTAATGTTATGAATCTTCGCGCTCCTTCGATACCGCTTATTACGGTGGACCCGTATTTTTCCGTATGGTCGCCGACCGAAAAGCTCTACGACAGCGTTCCGGTTCACTGGACCGGCAAACCGAACACCCTCCTCGGAACCGTTTATATCGACGGCGAGGGTTATCGGTTCATGGGGCTTTCCGACCTGCCCGTGATCGAACAGACGGGCTGCCGGATCAACGCGCTCAGCACCAAATACAAATTCGAAAACGAGAAGATCTCGCTTCAGGTCACCTTTACAACGCCTCTGCTTCCCTACGACCTGCAGCTGATGAGCCGTCCGGTTTCGTATATGCGGACCGAATGGGAACCGCTCGACGGCAGGACGCACAGCGTTTCAATCAGCGTTGAGGCGACGGAAGAGCTTTGTCTCAACCTGCGCGGGCAGTCTCCGGTCGAAGCCGAGATAGTCCGCTTCAACGAAGAAGACACCGTTTTGGGCGTCCGGATCGGAAACACCGTGCAGAAACCGCTGCACTGCTCCGGCGACGACATCCGCATCGACTGGGGTCGGTTCTATCTTACAGTCACCGGCGAAAACGCCGCCGTAAGCTGCGGGGAGTATACAGACAAAGACGGAACGATGACATCGGTCAAAGCCGCCAGCGGCGGCCGCGAAGCCCTCTTTGTCTTCGCATACGACGATATCGAATCGATAATGTATTTCGGCCGTCCGCTCAAGGCTTACTGGCGGAAGAGCGGCTTTGATATAAAGGAAGAAATACTCCGCGCCTGCGCCGCTTACGGGGATTACCTTTACGGCGCCTGCCAGGCTTTCTCCCGCTCTCTGCTCTGCCATGCGCTCGAAGACGGCGGCGAGGAATACGCCGATATCTGCTCTCTCGCCTACCGCCAGACCTGCGCTGCGCATAAGCTCGTTTACGACGAAAACGGCGAGACGCTGTTCATCTCTAAAGAATGCTTCTCGAACGGCTGCGCCGCGACCGTCGATATCTCATATCCGTCGATGCCGCTGTTTCTCTGCTACAATCCCGAGCTTATAAGAGGCATGATGCGGCCGATATTCAAATTCGCCCGCTCGGACGACTGGAAATTCGATTTCGCACCGCACGACTGCGGCCAGTATCCGCTCCTTAACGGTCAGGTCTACGCAGACTCGATAGAAAATCAGATGCCGGTCGAAGAAAGCGGCAATATGCTGCTGCTTGCGGCGGCGGTTTCGATAGCCGACCGCGACGCCGGATTTGCCGCCGACAACATGGATCTTTTGTCGAAATGGGTGGAATATCTCGTCGAATACGGCGAGGACCCCGGCCATCAGCTCTGCACCGACGACTTCGCCGGACACCTCGCGCACAACTGCAACCTCAGCCTTAAGGCTATAATGGGTATTGTCGGATACGCGATCATACTCGACATGCTGGGAGACAAAGACGCCTCTGCGTCATACATGGAAAAAGCGCGGCAGATGGCGGCTTCCTGGATAAAGCGCGCAGCAAACGGCGACGGCAGCTATCGTCTTGCCTTTGACCGCCCCGGAAGCTGGTCGATGAAATACAACCTTGTCTGGGACAAGCTGTTCGGCACGAATATCTTCCCGCGGGAAGTTATCGAAAGCGAGCTTGCATCGAACCTTCGACGGATGAATCCTTACGGAATGCCGCTTGACTGCCGCAACACCTATACAAAGTCCGACTGGCTTGTCTGGGTTGCGACTCTTGCCGGTTCCCGAGAGCAGTTCCGGGAATTTATCCGTCCGCTCTGGAATGCTTACAACTATATGCCTTCCCGCGTTCCGATGACCGACTGGTATGACACCGTCACGTCAAGGCAGATCGGGTTCCAGCACAGGGCGGTTCAGGGCGGACTTTACATAAAACTGCTCGAAGTGTCCGGGAAGATGAAATACCGATTCAGAAAATAATGTCTGCGAATATCCCGAGATAAATCAATAACAACTGGTGCAATTAACGTGAAAAAAGCATTGCGTTCGTTTATTTATGCCGCCGCTGCCGCCGCCTTTCTGTTCTCGCTTTCCGGCTGCTTCTTCAGCAGGGCTGTCGAAGGAGATAAAAACGTCCTTCCGCGCACATACTCGCTCGACGCGGGTGCTCCGTGGATAATCGAAGTCGCCGATATCGATCTGGATTGGCTCGGAAATGTCAAAAATTATATCACTCTTGACGAAAGCCTTGAAGACACATTGGTAATCACCACCGATGAAAATATTTTCAACTCGCTGAAAGTCGATATCGAAGAATATACGGTAAAGATCAGGGGCGACCGGAACAAACGCTTCGCACCTTCCGAGTTTGAAATCGCAATCGGAGTTCCGACGGCTTCCCTTTCGGCAGACGGCGGATTTGTGATAAACGCATCGATTCCCTCGTCGACACCGGCTAAAAGCCTTGCGCTGACGATAAAAGGCGGGGCTGAGATAAACCTCGTCTGCGATATGCTTGAATCGCTCTCTCTCGATGTCAACGGCGCCGCCGACGCAAATCTTGAGGGCAGCTGCAGCGCGCTTAAAGCCAGTTTCGCCGGCGCAGGTTTCCTGCACGCCTTCCCTCTGCAGACTGAAACAGCCGAAATCACGGTAAACGGAGCCGCGTCGGCGGAAGTCAGCGTTTCCGGCAGTCTGAAAGCCGTTATAAACGGCGCCGGGGATATAAAATACAAGGGAGAACCGCAGGTAGACCGGATTGTGAACGGCGCCGGATCGGTCGTTCCTTACAGCGGTTAACGGTCGGATATATTTATCATTCCGCACAAAACGGAATGCCGCACTAAAAAACAATTCAACGGAGGATTATATGATTTGTGAAATTTTAAAAGACAGAAAGCAGGTCGGCATAAACTCGGCGGAGCTTATTGCGCGGAAAATCAACCTCGCAATCGCCGAATACGGCGAGGCCCGGATACTGCTTTCAACCGGCGCTTCCCAGTTCGAGATGTTCGAGCAGCTCCACCGGGAGCCGGTCGACTGGACCCGCGTCACGATGTTCCATCTTGACGAGTATGTCGGACTTACGGCGGATCACCCGGCTTCCTTCCGCAAGTATCTGCTGGAGCGATTTATATACACTCTGCCGATCCCGCTCAAGGAAGCGAACCTGATAAGCGGCGAGGGCACTCCCGAAGAAGTCGCGCACAGGATGGAAGTTCTTGCGGCGAAATTCCGCGAAAAGCCGATCGATGTCGGCGTCATCGGCATCGGTGAGAACGGTCATATCGCATTCAACGATCCGCCCGCCGATTTTGAGACCGATGAGGTTTTCATAACCGTAAATCTTGACGACCGCTGCAAGGCGCAGCAGGTCCGTGAGAAGTGGTTCGCCTCTCTCGGCGAGGTGCCGTCTCAGGCGATTACCATGGCTCCGAAAGCAATCATGAGCTGCCGCACCATTATTTCGGTGGTGCCGAGTCAGGTCAAGGCAGAGGCGATCAAAA
>JAAZGC010000145.1 GCA_012511425.1 Clostridiales bacterium
CCGAACAGGAAGAAGACGGAGAGGCGTTCTTCGTCGGAAAGCCCGCCGACTCTTTCCCGGACAAGGTCAAACGCCTTTTTTGAATAATCGGCTACCTTATCGGCGCGGTCGTTTTCCGGGAAGATTTCGGAGAAGAGTTTTACCCAGTGATTCAGCGTCTCGATGCAGTCGTAATCCCATTTGTTTACCGAAATGCCGACGGCGGGAAGTCCGGCGCCGCGGAGCAGATCGCCCTCTTCCGGGCGGGAGGCCGAATAGAACACGATATCCGGGTCGAGCTTTAAAAGCTCCTCTATGTTGATGTTTGTCCCGTCTATCCAGCCGGTTTCGGCTTTGAGGATTTCGGGGTACAGCTCACCGAGCAGCGAATTTTCCGCCGCCGTCATCGCCTGTCCCGGCATAGCGATTATCTTGGACGCGGAATTGAAGAAGACGGAGAGCGCCGCCGGAACCGGATAGATATCGCAGACGGCGATGCGGTTAATCTCGGCCGGCACTTCAACTTCATGGTCAAGATGGTCGGTCACGATGCGGGTGCCGGTTTTCGGCGCTTCGGCGCCGCAGGATATGAGGACGGCGGAGATAAGAACCGCCGCGAGGAAGACGGAGAGGTATTTTATCGATATTTTCATGTTATTTCAGCTCCTTCAAAATGCTGTCAAGAGAATCGGTAAGGTCGGGAATCGACGAGCGGTATATCCGCCCGGAGTAGGCTTCATGGGGGAGGGGAATAAATTTTTTTCCTTTGGCAATCGGCGCGTAAAGCGGATCGGCGATGACCGTCCCGGCGCTTTTCAGCTCTTCGGAAATTGCGTGTTCATCGGCTGCCGAATCGGACGGTTTTGCTTTCAGCCGGCTTTCGAGCGGACATACAGGATATGCGCTTATCCCATGCTTTGAGAGCGCCGCGCAGAGAGAGGAAGCGAAGACGTATTCGCCTATTATGGCAACCGAGGCGGCATCGCCGATAAGCTTATCCGCAGGGATTTGATTCCGCTTCTCCGCGTCCGCCGTCTTTATCGCTTCAATTATATCGGGGGTAAATCCGGATATCGGAGTTCCGATGACATACGGAATACCGAACCTTTTTTCAAGCGTCTTCGCCGCTTCAAGTCCGGTTTCCGAAACGACTAAGTTCACCCGCGCCGACGCCGCTTTTTCGATGTCTTCCGGCGAGCTTCCCACCGCCCATGAGGATATTATCTCAATCCCGGCGGCATTTATAGCTGATTTTATGCTGTCTTCTATCCCGATATAGGAAAAGTCGAGGGGGGTCAGTCCCAAAATATTCACCGAAAGGGCGGCGGTTTTCTCCGTATTCTTTACAAACCGGCTTGCAATCGCATCAAAAGCAAGCGCCGCGCCGCGCAGATAGCTGTGCATTCCGTCGGTCGGAAGACCGAAAGAGGGAATCCCGGTTTCGGCTTCGATAAGCCTCGCAAGCGCCGGAATGTCGATGCCGCACATCGCCGGAATGGTTGTTCCGGCAAGCGCGATAAAGCGCGGGTTGAGCTGTCTCGCGGCTTCGCTGATATCGCGCACCGTCTTTTCGTCGTCTCCCATCAGCGCCTCGTGTTCGGTCATCGCGGTGATGAAGACAAGACTTTCGGTGTCGTACCAGCGCGGCTCGTCGTGGGTGGTGTAGGTGGAGTTGCAGCCGGAGGCGTCGTGCATAACGCTCATCCCGCCCAGCTCATACAGCGCCGAGCAGACGCCCATCGCGTCGGCGGCGTAGAGCGAGGTGTTTACATAAGTCTGTCTGACCGGTTTTACAGGCATCCGCCGCACCCCCATCCTTTTATCTGAACAAGTTTTTTCGTGTCTTTCGGAGTTTTGTAAGCGTCCTCCATCAGCGCCATCAGTCGGATTATCCCGCCGAAACCGTAAAGACCGTCGTTTTCGACGATATTCACGAATCGGTCGGTTCCGAGGAAATACGCCGCTTTCTGCCCGAGAGCGAGATAATCGGTCTCGGCGCGGTCGGTCTTCCGCATCATTACGTTCACCGTCGGCCACAGCTCGATATCCGGGCGGATTTCGGAGAGCTTCTCATATGAGGCTTGCTCCTCTTTGGAATATCCGTCGCCGTAGATCCGCTTTACGTTAAACCCGTGCGAGGCGAGGAAATGCGCAAGTCCGATGGGCTTGTATGTAAGTGTATAATCTATCGCGACAGGCGTGTCGCCGATGAGCCGGAGCGCCCGGGCGGCGGCTTCTTCACATTCGGCTTCGAGAGAGGAATAATCGGGAACGGGTACTCCTAAATATCCGGCAAGCTTCTCATATCCCGCTCTGATTTCGGTATAATCCCAGCTGTACGGCAGGTAGATCGTTTCAATTCCGAGCCGTCTTTTCAGCTCTTTGCCGGCGTGTTTTGCCGCCTCGTTGAAGATTATCGCCGCCGGCGCTTCTCCCATCGAAAGATAGCCGTCATAGTCGGAAAAGTCCTGAATTTCGGATACGGAAAATCCGGCGGA
>JAAZGC010000146.1 GCA_012511425.1 Clostridiales bacterium
GGCATACGCCTGCGCCATCTTCATCAGCATAAGCGAGGCGCGGGGGGAGGCGCCGAGGGAAAGCTTTGCGTGCTTTCTTGTCGCCGAGACGAGCAGCACGATGTATTTATAGAGTGCCGGCGCGAGATAGACTTTGTCGGCGGCGTCCCTCATTGCGATTATCTTTTCGACGTCGGCGACGGTGTTGACGGTATCGATCGGAGACGAGTCCCGCCTTTCCCTTATTATCTTCATCTCCTCTTCCATCGAGGGGTAGCCCATGCGGAGCTTGACGGCGAAGCGGTCGAGCTGGGCCTCCGGCAGCGGATATGTCCCGACGAAGCCGGTCGGGTTTTCCGTTGCGATAACTATAAAGGGGGCGGGGAGCTGATAGGTTTTGCCGTCAACGGTTACCCGGCGCTCCTCCATTGCCTCAAGCAGCGCAGACTGGGTCTTCGGCGAGGCGCGGTTGATCTCGTCGGCGAGGAGGATGTTGCACATCACAAGTCCCTCTCGGAACTCGAACTGTCCCGCCTGCTGATTGTATATATTGAAACCGGTTATGTCGGATGCCATGACGTCGGGGGTAAACTGCGCGCGCTTGTAGGAAAGCCCGGCGGCGCGGGCGAGAGAAGCGGCAAGCGTCGTCTTGCCGACGCCGGGAACGTCTTCGATGAGCACATGTCCGGACGCCAGAAGCGCCGTTATCAGCATCATAACGACGTCGCGCTTGCCTACGACAACCTTCTCAATCTCGGCAATAAGGCTGTCGGAGATGCCGTAAAGCATCTCTGCGTTGATTTTGTTTTTCTCGTTCTCTTTATTTTCCAAAACACTTTCTCCTTCGGAGTTGGTTTTAACGACTTTTTTAATTATACCATATATAAGTAAAAAAAACAATGCCGCCGGGAGGATTTTTTGTCCTCCCGGCAGCAAAAATTACGGTGAATTAGTTCGGTTTAACCGCCGCTTAGCCTTCGGCAACCGAATCGAAGTAGTCGAAGACTTTCTGATAATGTGCGTTCATCTTCTTTTCGTTCTTTGCGTAATGGGATTCCCAGTCGTTTTTGTTGCCCTGGATCAGCTCTTCGAGCCAGAAGGAGCCGCCCGACCAGCCGTCGTAAACATAGCCGAAATCGAAATAGCGGTTGGCGATGAGCATATCGAGAACCTGAACCGATTCGTTGTCGCGAGCATATTTTACCTTAAGCGCCGTCTCGATGTAGACGGGGACAACCGTCTTGTAGCCTTCGGCGTTCAGCGCTTCCATGATAATTCCGGCGCGCTCGAGATCCTGCGTCGTTTTCGGGATTGCGAGAGCGGCGTGGTTGCCGTCGACGAGAGAACGGTAGTCGACCTGATTTTCATCCCACTTCGGATAAGGGATGATGCCGTAGTCGTCTTCTACTTCGCGGAAGAAGTCGATAGCCTGGTCGATATAGCCGTTTGCAAAGATGGCTCTGCCGTAGATAAACAGGTCGCGGCCGCCAACGTGAGCATTGTTGGAATCAATCTTGGAAACATGTTTTGTGTTGTAGTAGGTGCCCTGGTTTTCCCACATGATCTTATTGAGCTTTTCAACCATTGCGCTCATTTTCGGAGTCGCCATTACTACCGCGATATTGCCTTCGCCATCCTTCTTGCAGATCGGGTTTTCAAACGCCCAGAGATAGGCTCCGACGTTTGAGGCAACTCCGGTGGCGAAGCCGTAGAAGTCTTCCGGGTCGCGGACGCTGTCGTTGTTGAGGTCCTGGTAGATGTCCTGCGTCAGCTCGGAAAGCTTGTCTATCGTCCACTTGCCGTCCATGACGGTATCGTAAATGCCTTCGATGCCGTAAGTCGTCGCCAGCTGACGATTGAAGAACATACAGTAGGTGCGGCCGATTGCGGAAAGGGCATAGTCGCCGATGCCGAGTATCGCAACGCCGTTGTAAGTAAGGTCTTCGATGTTGGAACGCGCCCACCACGGCTTTTCAAAGTTGATGTGGGGGATATCGTACCAGTTCATGAAGATGTCTTTGATTACAAGGGTGCTGACATTGACTATATGCGAGCAGCAGAGGTCGAATGCGTCGTCGCCCGCAAGGACGGCTTTCTGCATGAAGGTGCCGCTGGTTTCGTAGTCGCTGCAGCTTGCCATTGTAAGCTGCATATTGAAGCGCTCGCCGACGGCGGCGTTGCGGAGGAAGACCGCGTCGTTGATGACGTCTCCGGTCTGTTCTTCGTTGTAATAATACCAGCTCTGGTCGCTTTCGCAGACAATGCGGTAGTTGTAGCCGTCAAAGTCGGCTTCGGGAAGCTCGTCCGGCACGGCGGTGCGGGCGTCAAGCTCGGACATTGTCTCGGCGGCGGTGGTTTCCGCCGCGGTCGTATCGGAGCCTCCGGCAGGCGCATCGCTTTTGCCGCAGGCGGAGATAAGCACCGCCGAAGCGAGCATCAGCGCGGCAAGCAGTGCCGAGAGAATTTTTCTGTTGATTTTTTGCATATTCTTTACCTCTGAATTAACAAAAATACCGGATGTTTCGTTTCCGCCGATCGGAATATCGGCGCTCAAAAGCTGAATATAAGCGTCGGATAAAGCCGGGTCATTAAAATGCTTTTAATAAAACGCAAAAACCGCATCTGTAAGCCCGGTATGCCGCTGATATTTTAATTATACCACAGATATTCAAAAAAAACAATGCCGCCGAAAGGAAATTTCTCCTTCCGGCGGCAAAATTTACCGTGAGTTAATTCGGCTCATTCAATCGCGTTCGTGATCAGCTTTTTAACCTCTCCGCGGTTGCGGATGAGCGGCATTTCCGGGCAGCTGACAAATCTCTGGGTTGCGTCGTCGATATACAACCGCTCGATCTCGACTCCCGTGTCGATGTCGATGGTTACGGCCTCCGTCTGCGCTTCTTCGATGCGGTGAACATTGCGAAGGGTTACATTGCCGCATTTTACATCGGGGGCAAACCAGATAATCGACTGCGTTCTGACCGCCCAGTCGTTTACCCCCTCTCCGTATGTTCCGTCGGTGCTGTCGCGGGCATTCCTGTCGTACTCGGCTTCGTATGTCTGCGGCGCTTTGGAAACGTATATGCCGTCGAGGGTGATGTTGTCAAACCAGACGGGCGCACCGGGGATTATGTTGTGGTGGGTGAAAGACACGCCGTTGAAGCGGTAGGTGCCGAAGATGTTGCTTATTTTAACATTGCGCATCCGGCTGCCGCAGGAAAGCAGCCGCACGGCGGTATAGCCGTTTTCGGCGAAGACGCCGTCGACTTCGATGTTCTCAATGTCTCCCGAATAAATCTTGCCGTTCAGGCCGTCGTCGCAGTTGAGCGCGACCATATCGTCGTTCGTCGCGCCTTTGATGTTGCGGATATAGCCGTTTCTCGCCCTGCCCTGAACATGAACGCCGTCCATGTTCGGACGCATCATGTTGAAGTCGAAGGTGATGTTTTCCACCGTGAAGCGCTCGGCGTCGGATATCTGGATTGCAAAGGCTTCCGGGTCTTTTACGGTAAGATTCCTGACGGTCAGGTCAAATACATTGCGGAACTGCAGCGCCGTGCCGTAAAAATATTTTTCCGGGTCATAGCAGCGCACCTGCATGGAGCAGTTGCCGTCCCAGACTCCGCCCTCGACTGTGATGTCGTGATTTTCGACGGTATGGTCGGTTATCAGCATCATGCAGTTTGCGCCGTCGGCGAGTTTTACCGTCGCCTGCGGCGCGAAGGTGAGGCAGGTGCCGCCGCGGATTACGAGCGGCTTTGAAATTATATATCTCCCCTGCGGCAGATAGATATATCCGCGCCCGTCAAGCAGCTTTTGCAGCGCCGCGGTTGCGTCGAGGGTTCCGTTCGAGAAAGCAGTCAGGTCGTTCAAGTGTCTTTCCTCCGTGTAAATAAATATTTAAATCAGGCTGAATCTCTTTTTTAATTATAGCGGATTAAAACTGCCGTGTCAATAATCATTGAACAATAACAATTAATCACCGCAAAAAATTTTAATCGTCCCGAAACAATCCCGCCCCCTGTTATTTGCTCAAATTGCTTGATTAAGACGTTTTTTTGTGGTATAATACTTTCGTTCGTATTTTAATAAAATAATATTACACAAGGCTGGTTAAATATATGTCAAACGATCAGCGATATTCCGGAAAGATCTACGACGTCGCCGTTATCGGCGCGGGGATAACCGGCTCGATGACCGCATATAAGCTTGCAAAATACAAGCTCTCCGTCATTGTGCTGGAAAAAGGCTCGGATATAGCCTCCGGCGCCACCAAAGCCAACTCCGCCATCGTTCACGCCGGCTTCGACGCCGTCCCCGGCACCCTCAAGGGCAGGCTGAACGCCGACGGCTGCCGCCAGATAAAGGAAATATCGGAAAAACTCAACGTCCATTACATCAACTGCGGCTCCCTCGTCTGCGCTTTCGGAAAAGCCGACGAAGATCATCTTGACCTTTTATACTCCCGCGGAATTGCCAACGGTGTCGAAGGGATGAGGATAATCCGCGGGGATGAGCTTTTCGAGCTTGAACCGCGGCTTTCCCGCGAATGCACTTCAGCGCTGTTTGCCCCGACTGCGGGAATCGTCTGCCCCTGGGGGCTGCCCACCGCCGTCTGCGAAGTTGCCGCAGTCAACGGCACCGACTTCCTTTTCAGCTGCGAAGCGAAAAAAGTCGAGCAGCGTGACGGTTACCTTGAAATAAACTGCGGCGATACGCCGATAAGAGCGAGATATATAGTCAACGCCTCCGGTCTCGGCGCCGACCTTCTAGTCGAAAACGACATATTGCCGGACGGAGAAGAAGAGCCGCTCCGACTGAACCCCCGCCGCGGCGAATACATGCTGCTCGACTCGGCGGAAGGCGGAATTGCAAAGCACACCCTCTTTGTCTGCCCCTCCGAAAAGGGAAAGGGCATCCTTGTCTCGCCGACGGCGCACGGCAACATCATCGTCGGTCCCAACGCAAACGAAGTCGACTTCCGCGACGACAGCAGTGTCACCGCCGCCGGGCTTGATGAAATCTCGGCCGGAGCGCGCAGGCTTATCCCGGATATCAACCTCCGCGCCTCGATAACTGAATTCGCCGGCGTCCGTCCTACTCCGATGACAAAAGCCAAAGACTTTGTGATAAAGGCGTCAAAACAATTCCCGACGCTGCTGCACGCCGCCGGGATCGATTCACCGGGTCTGGCCTGCGGTCCCGCCGTCGCCGATTATATAGTCGGCAAACTCGGCGAGATGGGACTTTCCCTCGTCCCGAACCCCGATTTTATAGACAGCCGTCCGCCCTCCCCCTGCTTCAAAACGATGTCGGACGAAGAAAAGGCTGCGGCGATAAAGGAAAACCCCGCTTTCGGGCGGATAATCTGCCGCTGCGAAACCATAACCGAAGCCGAGATAGTCGATGCGATAACCCGTCCAGTCGGCGCGCGCGACCTCGACGGAGTGAAACGGAGGGTAAGAGCCGGAATGGGACGCTGCCAGGGCGGCTTCTGCTCGCCCCGCGTCACCGCGATACTTTCACGGCTGCTGCATAAAGATATGTACGATATAACCAAAAAGGGGCCCGGCTCCGAAGTTCTGAGCCGACCCGAGACCGGGAACGAGGAGGCATAAATGGACAAGCTTATAGTTATAGGCGGAGGACCCGCCGGACTTGCCGCCGCCGCCGCCGCCGCCTGCGCCGGAGTTTCCCCGAAAGACATTCTGCTGCTCGAGCGGGACGACTCGCTCGGCGGCATACTCAACCAGTGCATACACGCCGGTTTCGGTCTGCACATCTTCTCGGAAGAGCTGACCGGCCCCGAATACGCAAGCCGATATATAGACAGGCTTCACGAGCGGGAAATCCCGTATGTCACCGATGCGATGGTGCTGTCGCTCAATGCGGACAGGGAGCTTTCATACGTCAGCCCCAAAGACGGATTTGTCAGACTGAAAGCGTCCGCCGTGGTAATCGCTACCGGCTGCCGGGAGCGCACCCGCGGGCAGATTATGATTCCCGGCACCCGCCCCGCCGGCATTTTCACCGCCGGTTCCGCCC
>JAAZGC010000147.1 GCA_012511425.1 Clostridiales bacterium
ATCTGCTCACTCCCTTTTTTCTCCTTCGTTATGTCGTGGAGCAGGGCGGCGCAGAGCAGTCTTTCCCGGTCGATACCTTCGACGCCGAAGATATCGGCGAGCCTTTCGCACTCTCCCATTACCTCATAGGTGTGCGAAAGCCGCTTTCCGCTTATGTAATTCGGTATTTCCGCTTTGAAGAATTCAACATCAAACATTTTTGTAAAGTCCGTTTTCCTTTATATAAAGCGCCGTTTCGGGCGGGACAAGCCCGCTTATATCCCCGCCTTCGCCGGCGGTTTTCCGTATTTCGGTCGAGCTTATGTCAAGCAGCGGCGCCGAAATCCGTATAAGCCTCGCCCCGAACTCCGTCTTGTATCTTTCGGCAAACCCGTCGATTTCGCTGCCCGGCCGGCCGGCGTAAGCTACTTTTGCAAGGCGGAATATCTCGTCTGCGCGTTTCCATTCGCCGAGGGTCGAAAACATATCTCCGCCGCAGAGGAAGGTTATGTCGCCGCTCAGCGTTTCGCCGAAATATTCGAGCGTCCGGTAAGTGTAGCTCAATCCCGCCTTGTTTATCTCGTAAGTTGAGACAAACAGCCGCTCGTCCCATTCGGGAAGGCGTCTGAGCGTCAGTTTCAGCATTGCAAGCCGCTGCCTCGGATCGTCCGAAAAATCGATCTGCTTGTGCGGCGGTATTCCGGCGGGCATAACGTATACCGCGTCGAGCGGGCACTGCCGCAGAAAGGATTTCAGCAGAGCCATATGCCCGTTGTGAAACGGCGCGAAGGTACCTCCGTAAATGCCGATCCGGGGTCTGTCCCAAAGGAAGTTCATTTTGTCGGGAGAGTGATTTTCTTGTGCTTTTCCGATTCGCGGTAGAGCACGAAGATGTGCCCGATCACGGCGACAACATCGGCGCCGCACTTTTCGGCGGCTTCCTCCGCCGCCTCCCGGTTTTCAAGCCCCGAGTTGGGCAGAATTCTGATTTTAATCAGCTCTCTTTTTTCGAGCGCCTCGGAAAGTCCCTGAATAAAGTTTTCGGTAATCCCGCCCTTGCCCAGCTGAGTGATTTCGGGCAGGTCGACCGCGAGCGAGCGCAGATAGGCGCGTTGTTTAGGTGTCAGCATTATCGGTTTTCACCTGTATTCTTTCAGTTTTTCGGCAAAAAGACGCATCGCCGCCGCCCGGTGGGAGATCTGGTTTTTCGTCTCCGGAGGAAGCTGCGCAAAGGTAAGTCCGAGCGAAGGATATAAAAACAGCGGATCATAGCCGAAACCGGCGTTTCCTCTGCGTTCGCGCAGGATAACCCCTTCGCACTCGCCCCGGACTTCGAATCCGGAGCCGTATATTTCCTTTAAATCATCGGGGAATCTAAGCGCTATGACCGAGACGAACCGGGCCGTTCTCCGGCTTTCTTCGACATCGCGCAGCTCATAAAGCAGCTTTTCGTTGTTTTCTTCGGCGCCGCCGCCCGAATATCTGGCGGAGTTAATGCCCGGCGCGTCGCCGAGAGCGTCGACGCACAGCCCCGAATCGTCGGCGATGCCGATAAATCCCAGCGCCGCGGGCACAGCCGCCTTTATCCCGGCGTTTTCTTCGAATGATGAGCCGTTTTCCTCGATCTCCCCGTCATATCCGGCGTCTCGAAGCCCGATCACCCGGATGTCAGGCGAGAGAGCGCGAAGCAGCGCCTCCATCTCGGCGATTTTTCCCGGGTTGTGCGAAGCGAGGCAGAATGCGGTTTCTTTCATTCCCCGCCTCCGAAAACGTTGTCGGGATTTTCGAAGAAGCTCCAGTCGATGCCGTCGTCCTCCGTTTTTTCGTCGGATTTTTCAGGCTCTGCGGCTTCATCTGCCGGTTCGGCAGTTGCGAAGAATTGTCTTCTCTCGGCTGCCGGAGCTTCGGCGGGTTCTTCATTTTCTTCTTCCGG
>JAAZGC010000148.1 GCA_012511425.1 Clostridiales bacterium
CATTTTCGTTTTCGTTTAAAACAACATTCTCGTTTTCGTTTGTCATAATAACTAATGAAACCTCTTTTATCATTTTTATTGCATTATGTTCGGATAAGCAAAGCAGGCTTCAGAAAGGAAGCGATTCGTCGTCTGCGATTTCTTCAAAATTCGGCTGTTTGTCCGAGTCGTCGTTCAGATCCGAAGTAGTATAGCTCGAAGGAGTATACGACTGATTTTGCTGAGCGTAGCCGGACTGTGACTGCTGTGTCGGGGCTGTGTTCATCTGATTTGCATACGGATTTTCCGAGCGCGAATCAACGAAGTTGACATCGTCGGCAATGATCCTGGTGCTGTAACGTTTTACGCCGTTACTATCAGTCCAGTTATCATTCTGAAGGGTTCCGCTGATGAATATGGAACTTCCTTTGCGGAAATATCTTGATACAAACTCGGCCCGTTCTCTCCAGCAGGTGACATTGAAGAAATCCGCGGTAGGCTGATTCTGATCCTGCTGACTTCTGCCTGTGCGGCGAGATACAGCGATGCTGAAGGTCACCATCGGAATTCCGGTTGTGGTCTGGCGAAGCTCGGGATCGGCTGTAAGACGTCCGCCGAGAAAAATGCGGTTATAGTTGAAATTAGCCATTACGGTAACCTCCCTTTCGTTGTATATCAGTTTTTATTGATGATCATCAAGGCGGGTGGTCATCGAGCGGATAATGCTCTCGGTGATGCTGAAGACACGGTCAAGCTCGTTGGGAAAATCTGCCGGCGCTTTGTAGTCTACCAGGACATAATACCCTTCGACTTCGTCGTTGATGGGATACGCAAGACGGCGCTTGCCCCATTCGCTGAATTCTCTGATTGTTCCGTTTTCTTCGATCATGCCCTTGAATCTTTCGACAAGAGCCGCTATCTCGCTGTCGGCGAGAGTGGAGTCGATGATAAACAGGGTTTCGTATGACATATTGGGCTTTTCCATAAAAGCTACCTCCCTTTGGACATATGTCTGCCGACATAACAAATTTATCGGCAGCAAGGAGAAACATAAAGTTTCTAACTTTGATATTATACCACACAATACGCCGTATGTCAATAGCTTTTATCAATTTGATAATATTTAGCAGGATTATATTTTACAATTATGGTGAATAAGATTTGATAATCACCGCAGTTTTCATAACTGATTCAGATTTTACTTGACAATTCAGGTGCGATGCTGTAAAATATTATAAACCATTATAACAACTCGGAGGCAATGATGATTTACGACCATGTTTTCCTTATCGGAGTTGACGGTGCCGGCGCTTTCTTCAAAGACGCCGATACCCCAAACCTCGATTATATTGCAAAAAACTCTCCTGTTTCCTTAACACATAACGGGCGCACTGCGTTCCCTTCGATTTCGGCGGAATGCTGGGGAGCGATGCTCCTTGGCGTAACTCCCGAAGCTCACGGCTTAACAAACGGATATATCAGCGACGAAGCACACATAAGGAGCGGCGATGTTTCACAGCCGTCCGTCTTCAAGCTGGCAAGGGAGAAATATCCGAACGCAAGGCTTGTCTCTTACAGCGACTGGAATCCGATAAATATCGGAATTATCGAAGACGATATCGGTGTCGAGAAAAAAACCGGCGGAACTGCCGAACTAACCAAATTTATCGTTGATTCGATAAACAGCGATGAGATACCGAAGCTGCTTTTCGTTCAATATGACTGCGTCGACGGTGCCGGACATCACTTCGGCTACGGCACAAAGCAGTATTATGATTCGATATCTCTAATCGATTCCTGCATCGGCGTTATCTGGAATACTCTTCGGATGAAGGGCGCTCTCGGAAACACCTTGCTTATCGTAACCGCCGATCACGGCGGCACTCCCGGAGGAGGTCACGGCGGCGACACTCCCGAAGAAATGACGATCTTCTGCGGCGTTTACGGAAAGGATGTTAAGAACGAAGCGATTCCCGAACTCGATGTCTGGGATATTCCCAACATCATCGGTCATGCGCTCGGGCTTGAGGCTCCGCCGAGCAGGGTCGGAAGACTGCCGGAAAACATATTCTGAATAATATCATGCCCGGACTTTTTGAAGAATCCGGGCATGAGTTTTTTTGTTCAGAAATCAACCGAGAGATTTGCCGCTTCTTCGGCGGCTTTTTTGATAAATTCGTCTGCAGGAATCGCACCGATGTCGCCCTGAGTGCGTCTGCGAACCGATACGGTTCCCTCGTTTACTTCTTTTTCGCCGAGGATGAGCATATAGGGAATTTTCTCTACTTGACCCTCACGAATCTTATAGCCGATTTTTTCGTTGCGGTCGTCAACTGTGACGCGGAAATTGAGTGCAGTGAGCTTCTTTTCGAGGCTCTTTGCATACTCAAGCTGACTGTCGCCTATCGGCAGCAGGCGTATCTGCTCGGGGGCGCACCAGAACGGAATGGCTCCCGCGTATTTTTCAATAAGATAAGCGAGGGTGCGCTCATAGCATCCTATCGAGGTGCGATGGATGATATACGGGGTCTTCTTCTGACCGTCGCGGTCGACATACTCCATACCGAAGTTTTCCGCAAGCATCTGGTCGATCTGAATGGTGACAAGGGTGTCTTCTTTGCCGTGGACATTTCTCATCTGGACATCAAGCTTGGGACCGTAGAAAGCGGCTTCGCCGATACCGATGCTGTATCTTATACCGAGGTCGTCAAGTATCGTCTTCATTGTGCTCTGGGCTTCATCCCACTGCTCTTTTGTGCCGATGTATTTTTCGCGGTTGTCGGGATCCCACTGGGAAAAACGGTAGTATATGTCCTTATCGAAGCCTATCGCCTTCATCATGAAGAGAACGAGATCGAGACAGCCGCGGAATTCGTCTTCAAGCTGCTCGGGCGTGCAGATAAGATGTCCTTCGGAGATAGTGAACTGTCGCACGCGGATAAGGCCGTGCATCTCGCCGCTGCTCTCGTTGCGGAAGAGAGTCGAAGTCTCGCTCAGCCTCATCGGAAGATCGCGGTAAGAACGGGCACGATTCAGGAATACCTGATACTGGAAGGGACAGGTCATGGGGCGGAGCGCAAAGACTTCGTCGTCTTTCTCCTCGTCTCCCATAACGAACATCCCGTCTTTGTAGTGATCCCAGTGACCGGAGATCTTATACAGATCGCTCTTTGCAAAGAACGGAGTCTTGGTAAGCTGCCAGCCGCGGCGGCATTCTTCGTCTTCGACAAAGCGCTGAAGCAGCTGTATTGTTTTCGCGCCTTTCGGCAGCAGTATCGGCAGCCCCTGACCTATGTAATCTACTGTTGTGAAGTATTCAAGCTCGCGGCCGAGGTTGTTGTGATCGCGCTTTTCAGCTTCGGCACGCATCTCGAGATGCTTCTTCAGATCGTCCTTCTTTGTAAAGGCGATTCCGTAAATCCTCTGAAGCATCTTGTTTTTGCTGTTGCCTTCCCAATATGCACCGGTACATTGGGTAAGTTTAAACGCTTTTATCGCTCCGACGGAATAGAGATGAGGTCCGGCACAAAGGTCGATGAAATCGCCCTGTTTGTAGAAAGTGATGAGCTCACCTTCGGGAATGCGGTCGATAAGCAGCAGTTTATACGGCTCACCGCGGTCTTCCATGAGCTTTTTAGCTTCTTCGCGCGGAAGCTCGAACCTTTCTTCCTTCGGGTTTTCCTTGATTATCTTTTTCATTTCTTTTTCGATTTCGTCAAGAGCATCCTGAGTAAACGGGGTGTCGCTGTCAAAATCGTAATAAAAGCCTTCGTCTATTGCCGGGCCGATGGCAAGCTTTGCCGACGGATATAGCCGTTTTACCGCGGCGGCAAGCACATGGGAACAGGTATGCCACAGCACCTTTTTGCCCTCTTCTTCATCGAATGTCAGCGGAGCGACATCGGCATTATCGCACACTTCGCGAGCCAGGTCAACAGTTCTGCCGTTAACCGAAGCGGCAATTGTTTCTTTTGTAAGCAGATTTTTTTCCTTTAGCATTTCATATGCTGTCATTTTATAAATCCTCCCTTGTTGGATTGTCATAAATAAAACAAAAACCCCCGGACTGCGCAATCGCATCCGGGGTGTCCTCAATCAGAGAACACGGTTCCACCCGAGTATAACTCATTTATAATATTAAATTAAAATATATGCGGTATTCACCGGGGTTATCCGACGGGGCTTTCAGCCTTGACTCCGCTCTCTTTGCGTATTAAACCGGGAACTTATCATATATCTGCTTTTTGAATACAGGGTTGACAAATAAATTTCGATATGGTATAATATTATCAGTCGTTTCTGCTACTCAAATTATAAATATCATATCATAAAATATGCTTTTTGTCAACAGCGAAACACTTATCTTTTGTTAATTTTATATTAACGTTACCTAATAAATTCCGATATTACTTTTGCCGGCAAGCCGGTGTGTTTCGGAGGTTTATATGTCAGAAACAAGTCTTTCAGACATAACTAAAGGCGGCTATACCAAAGCGATAATAAATACCCGAGCCAAGAATGCGATACTCTCCCTGAACGAAGAAACCGGCCGTTTCGGACTTACTTTGACCGAGGACGAGGCAAAGGAGCTTGTAATAACACGAGAAACGGCATTGCGCGACAACGCAAGAGTCGAATTCGGAATCGGCGCTGTTAAGCTTATTATAGAAGAATTCGCCGACTCACCTTATATTGACAGCAGCAACTATGCACAAACCTTAAATGAACTCACCGACCTTTTCTACTATATCAAAAGCGAAACGGACGATAAAATTTCCGACCGCGACCTTGTTGAAAAGCTTAAATATTTATATGAGAATACCTGCGGCGGTTCGCTTGAGCTTCTGATGAGCCGAGATACCGATCAGCTGATAAGACAGATTAACGGTTATTCCGAAAAAGCGGATAAAAAGTATGTATACAAACCGCTTCCCGAATATTTCAGTCTCGGCGACGATATCAATGACAATGTTCAGGATAACGACGACGATAAACTCCTTGACGAAGATACAAAACCGATTGATGAATACGGATTCAGAATAATCGATATGAATGAAGACGACGAGGGGCTGGACGAAGGGGAGTACTCTTCACCCCGATATAAGATTGAAAACGATTACGCCGATAACCCTGAATACGACGGTGAATCAAATTACGACGATGATGACACTCCGTTCGGTGCCCATCGGGATTATTAAACAAAAGCTATAACGGTAAGACAGACGCTTTTGCGTTGGAAAGAAAGTGATATGAAAAATGGATAAAAAAGACATTGATTCAACAAAGCTTTCTGCTGTCAATGCGCCGAATGCCAAAAATGACAAAAAGAAACGCAAGAAGATGCGGCTGAACCGCAAAAAAATCAAATATCATAACTACACCATCACGCTGCTTGACGAAGCGCTGAGGTGCGGTTATATTACCGAGATCGAAGGCAGCCGGATTAAAGCCGGCATTACCGATGCACTTGAAGAAGCCGTAAAAACTTATACCGGCAATGAATCAACTTCGGTTATAAAAGAAACCGCAAATTCCCTGCTTAAGTCGGTGCTTTTTGCCATCGATGCTTATCTGCTGGGTATAAATGACGACAGAAAAGCCATTGATGCGATAAAGGCAAACAAGATGCCCCGGCTTTACAATCTCGGCATGAAACAGCTGAAGCTGCTTTGCTACGAAACGCTTTCTCTGCTTGCCAAAGCCAGATCAAACCGAATTGTTACTCCGAATGAAGCTTACAAAAAGCTTATCGACTCGGATGTTACCGATTTTCTTAAAACATACAATATAGCAACGAATGCGCATGTGACCGGCGTCTTCGATTATAAAACCGCTTTGCCCGTCAAGAATTATCGCGGGATTTATTGCATAAAAATGACAATGTATTACCTCTATTGCGAAAACAGCTTCTGTTCTTCATTTGATCCGCAGGAGATTAACCGACTGTATCAGCGCTGGTGCGACCAGAATAATGAAGAATACGGAAAAGCAAAGGTAAGCATCTTCACAATCACATATGCAACCGCTTTGCTGTGCGACTATCTGAAAAAAGAGCACGGAACTCTCACATTGACCTACGATGACTGTGACCTTGTCTGCCGCATAATGGAAGATTTTACAATCGCAGAGATCGCAGGCATACTTCGCACCACCTCTTCTCACATGGTCGACGGGGATGCCGAATATAACTCCAAAGCATTGGAAAAGATGATCCCGCGACTGGCCCGCGCCATTGCATCGGGTCAGCTTTCATCGATCATGCCGATCGACACCGGCGATTAATAATCAGACAACAAACTTATTTGAAAGGAACATGCCTTATGGATTTTAAACCTGTTTCTAAGGAAGACCTTGACTCTTTTTCAAATGACTACAACGGCTGCAAATTAAGCCGCGTGATGACCGATATCTTCTCAAAAAATGATTTCGGTTCTTTTGGTTTCAATCCGACTGTAAGCAAGGAAAACTACTTCCGTTTCTCCTACGAAATCCCGACGATGAGATCAACCAACCAGAAAGGTTCCGGCCGCTGCTGGCTCTTCGCCGCGGTCAATATTCTTCGAGAGATCATAGGCAAAAAGCTGAATGTCGATTACTTCGAGCTGTCTCAGTCGCATCTGGCTTTCTGGGATAAGTTCGAGCGCTGCAATTATTATATCAACTGTGTTATCGATACTGCTTCCGATCCGCTTGAAGATCAGACGGTTCAGTATCTTTTAGGCACCACTTTCGGCGGTGACGGCGGACAGTGGGATATGTTTGCGAATATCGTCCGCAAATACGGCATTATTCCGAAGGACGCCATGCCGGAGACATATCAGACAAGCTCTACCGGACGTCTCAACGGTCATCTTTACGAATATATGCGGGTTTGCACCGGCAGAATACGTAAACTGATAAAAGAAGGCGCCGATGCAGAAAAGCTTGAGGAAGTAAGGAAAGACATACTCAGCCGGGTTTACGGTTTCCTCTGCCGCTGCTTTACCGAGCCGCCTAAGACCTTTGATCTTGAATATATAGACAAAGACAAAAAATATCACATGGAAAGGGACTATACTCCCGAATCGTTCTGCGACAAATTCATCGGCGATTTCCTTGACAATTACATCTCCGTTATCAACTCTCCGACCGATGACAAGCCTTTCAACAAATTCTACACGGTAAAATACCTCGGCAACATTGTCGGCGGAGATGATATACTTTATTACAATCTTCCGATCGAAGAGCTCAAAGCGCTTGTGCTGCAGCAGCTTGTGGACGGCGAGCTTGTATGGTTCGGTTCCGACAGCGGCAAATTCCGCGACACCGACAAGCGCCTCTGGGATGACCGCTGCTTTGATACCTCGGCGATAACCGGACTTGATTCCGACTACACCAAAGCCGAATCTCTCGATGACAGAATCAGCGCCATGGGACATGCGATGGTATTCTGCGGAGTGAATATCGACGAGCGAACCGGCAAGCCGGATCGCTGGAAGATTCAGAACAGCTGGGGTTCCGACGGCGTTAATGACGGCTACTACTTTTGCTCCGATTCCTGGTTTGACAGGTTCGTTTATCAGGCGGTAATAAACAAAAAGTATCTGAAGGGCAAGCTTGATAACATTACGGATATCAAGGTGCTGAATCCCTGGGATCCGATGGGAACGCTTGCAAACTGAAATGAATATTAAAAAAGCAGGATTTGATACCTGCTTTTTTGATTTTACACTGCCGGCCAGTCCATTGCGGCGAGTTCTTCATAAGCTTCGATTATTTTGTCGAAGCTTTTAATCATTTTAGATTCGTTCTTTTCAAGATAAGATGCGATGTTCCCTCCCGAGGGTTTAAGCCAATGCTGGATTGCCCATGTGTATGAGTCCGTTGCAGTCATTGTATAGCCCAAATCCCATATACGTCCTTTGGCAATGTAGCCCATCATTTCAATGCTTTCTTCATCGCGGCTCAGTTTTGTTTCGGTGACCGATGAGATATATTCCGGGATAATTTCATTATAGTTATAACAGGACATCGCCTCTAAAATAAGTCCGTCCATGTCGATAACTTCGGGACTTGCGTCCATCGGGATAGCCACTCCGCCGCTGCGCGCGTCGGTGTATGTGTGATAAAGCGGCTGTTCCTCGTTGAATTTCGGGTACGGAATAACACCGTAATCTATAGTTACCTCACGGTATTTTTCAAGGTCATTGAGCCACATGGCCTGGAAAAGCAGGCGGTTTTCATTCCAGCGAATATCGCACTCGAGATCCCAGCCGATTTCAAAGGACTGATTGCTTGCGTATAGCAGGTTATACAGCCATTCGCAAAGAGTAAAAAAGCGCTCGTTGTTGTAGCCTAAAGAAACTGTCCCGTCATCGTTCAATATAACGCTTTGATCGCCTATTGCGTAACCCCAGGTTATTGCGTGATAGCCGTAATTTGTCGCAAGTCCGTATTGATCGTTTACATCAAACTTCCCGTCTCCGTTGATATCTTCGGTTACCGATTCGCACATTCTGCCGAACGGCTCAAGCGTCCAGGTACCGTTTCGAACCATTGAGTAAATATCGTCAAGTCCGTAATTTTCTGCCATGACTTTGTTGAAAATAAGAATGTTCGAATACTGGTAGGAGCTTAAAAGATAATCGGAAGAAACAAACGGAAGATAATTCTTATAGGTAAAGAGCTCGTTTACATTTGTATGCCACCACGGGCGGCTGAAATCGATATTCGGCACCGCATTCATATTATACAGCACCTGATCATTTACGCAGGAACCGCTTGTAGAGAAAGGCAGGAGAAATGCCATATCGTAATCATGCGAACCTGCCATTACGCTGTTTTTAAGCTTGATATAGTTATCATTCCAGCCGTTTGCGGCAATTACTGTATATTTAAAATTAAATCGGTCTTCAAGTGAACGGTCGCGCTGATATATCAGATCGTTGATTATTTCGCCGTCCATTTCGGTCGAAAATATGGTTCTTTCATCGCTGAGGCTATCATGATGAGCTATTACCCGCATCTCCCATCCTCCGAGATCTCGCGATTCGAGATTGTCGGAAAGCTTTTCAGATTCGGTCTCAACAGGCTGTGTTTCCGTCTCATCGGTATTTACCGGAACATTTTCCTGTTCATTTACCGACTCGCCGGTTCCGCCGCAGGATATAATAACAAGCGTTAAAGACAGAAGCAAAATAACCGAAATAAACCTTATTAATGTTTTACTTTTCATTTCAATCACCTTTCAGTTGGCATTTAACATCCCGGAGTTCGCGGAAGTTTTTGATTATATGGAATGTCGCGTAATTTGCGTCGTGGTAGTTGTGGGCGCCGTTATATGCGGTGCGGCTCTGGAAATATATATCTTCGTTTTCGATGTAAAAGCTGATATACTGGAAGGCTATCTTTGAAGCATCCGCGTCGCGGGCGTCGAGGATATCGGCGGTTACCTCCCAGCCTACAAGGTCGCTTGAGCGCATGAGAGAGAGCAGATTACGGTTCGTCCGCGGTTCATGTATAAGACGGCTGGCAAGTGTCCAGTAATAGCCGCTGACATGGTCATAATGAATATCTATCTTTGATGCAGTAATCGGCATATCAACGACCTTCACAAACTGCGGAGCTTTTTCCGGGTCTTTTACATCGATTTTCAGCAGCAGGCTTTTCCCGTCGGCAAGGCGAAGGAGGTTATACAGCATGCCGTCGCGTCCGACTGTGATATTCCCTTCGATACCGCCGTGAGCATTTACCCGATCCGACTCAGGCAGCGTTTTATTGAATTCTTTCCAGTTGAAGAATTCGCTGCAGATCCAGTTTTCCGGATTCATCAAGTCGGAATCTATCGGCGCCGAAACCACTGCGTCTCCGAAGCTGCCGTAGCCCCAGCCTCCGTATTGGAGGTCTGTCCAGAGTCTGCCGTTGAATTCAATTACCGGCATAGGCGCACGGTGACAGCCGGCGTTATTCGAATTACAGGAACCACGGAAAAGCACGCTCGGCGCCGACCAGGTTTCGCCGTCATCTTCCGAAAAACCGATAAGCAGGTCCCCGTATTCGTTTGAAACTCCGAGCATATATATTATTTCATCGACGACGAACATCCTGCCCCAGAAACACGGGAAGAGCTCGCCGACCCAGCGCCAGTTTGCGCCGTCGTCATCCGATCTGAACAGCAGCGTCAGATTCTGAGGCGAATTGCCTTCGAAAACATCCATTGACGAAAGCAAGGCGCCCGAAGGAGTTCTGATAATGCATGGGCTGCAGAGAAATTTGCCGGAAAAAGAATAGCAGTTATCCTCCGGATGCAGGTAGTTGATTACTTTGCCGGGGACATCCCCCATCCGCACAAGTCTTGTCTGTGAAGAAATGCCGTCAGAACGCCTGACGGCGATCTCATACTCGGCATCCTTGTCAAGGCCGTCGATTACGGCCTCATAGCCATTTAGCGGAATTTCGATTGCTTCCCCTTCTTTTCTCTTTCGGAAGGTCACGATATGCTGCGCCTGAGGCTCGCCGTTGTCGATAAATTCGAGTTCCAGCCTGCCGCCGTTCGGCGCAAGGCGGCAGATATAGGGCGCGGCGCCGCGCTTCATGCTATTCAGAGGTGTATACGGATAATAGCTCCAGTAATTTACGCCTTTCATGATATCTCTCCGTTATTAATTGCTTTTGTGTGCTTATTTTATCATAACCGCCGTTAATTGTCAAGTAAACTTAATTTATAAATAAGAAAACACGGCTTTGCACCGTGCTTTTATTCAGAAAGAAATAACGCCAAGACCGTCAAGCAGAATTTTGATTCCTATAAGACATAAAATGATTCCGCCCGCGAGTTCCGCTTTGCTTTTATATCTGCTGCCGAAGCGGTTGCCTGCCGCGACGCCGAACAGACAAATAACGAATGTTATAACACCTATTATCAGCGCGGAACTGACAATACTTACTTCAAGAAACGCAAAGGTAATACCGACAGCAAGAGCGTCTATCGAGGTTGCTATTGCGAGTACAAACAATTCTGCAAATTTAATTCCTTCATCGGGTTTTGCGTTATCATTGCACTTTTCGCAGCCGCATTCGCAGTCACAGCTGATGTCCGGCTCTCTCATTTCCTTTACCGCTTCAAAAGCCATCTTTGCTCCGATGAACATAAGCAGCAGAAAGGCAATCCAATGGTCAAACCTGTCTATATATGAAGAGAATCCCGAACCGAGCAGCCAGCCCAACACCGGCATAATCGCCTGAAAGACACCGAAGAAGCCGCCTATGATAATGGCGTGAATCCAGTTTATCTTCTTCATCGACAGCCCTTTGCAGACGGAAACCGCGAAGGCGTCCATCGCAAGACTGACTCCTATCAGGATTATCTCAACAATACTCATTTCAGAAAAACACCTGCAACTCTTTTGTATTTTAGCCCCATTTAAATTTACAAAACCGTGAAAAGGTATTATAACACAAAACGCCGTGATACTCCATGTTTTTTTGTAACTTAAACATGAAATATCACGGCGTCTGTTATAATTATGTGAATATAGGGCAGCAGGTCATCGGGGTGTCGCTGTCAAGCATATAATAAGGGACAAGTTTTTTGTCCGGGTGCATCTTAATTGAATACACGCCTTTGACTTCGGATGGATCGAGCCAGTCTTCGAAATTGTCGGTTGACCAGCCTATCAGTCTTGCCGAATCGGCGTCAGAAGCGCTTACCGCATATAGTATCGGTCCCTTTTCAATATAATATCTGCCAAAACCGGTAAGCTCGTCCGCCCCTTTGTATTTGGTAAGGCGTAAGGTTTGTTTGAGATTATATGTTACAATATCTCCGTCTTTGAAGACTCTCTTGATAACTGTATAGCTTCCGGGTTTTCCTTTTGTTATGGCTTCGCCGTTTATTCTGATTTCCGCCTCCTCTGCCGCCCATGAGGGGATACGCAGCATGAGGGTGAATTCTGTGTCTCTTTCGGTATAAACGGTCAGTTTAACGTCTTCCGAATCAGTTACATCAAAATCCGATTTGATTTTGATCCTGCCGAATCGGCTCTCCCAGTCAATCTCGCTCGGGGTGTAGAGGTTTACCGAAACCGTATCTGCGCTGACCGAATATACGTATTCCGGCAATGAACCGAAAATTCTCGTGCCGACTCCGCAGCAGCAGTGAACGAGTCCGCTCTCCTGCTTCTTTTGATCGAGATATCCGAAATACCTGATTCCCTTTCCGCCGTCCTGATTTGCAAAGGCGATATTATACAGCGACTTTTCGACTTCCGCCATATATTTCTCTTCCTCAGGGAAAAGCCGGTGCAGGCGAAGGTTCAGATACAGCCAGAAGGAAGTGCAGCAGAGTTCGTTATAGTGGTTTTTAGGATTAAGCCAATAGCAGCCGGGGTAGTTTGTCGGCATACCCTCGCACATGACAATTCCGCCGCCCGGATGCTCCCAGTCGCGGTGATACAGCTCCCATGCGCCGAGTACAGCCGCAAGATAGTAATTTCTTGCCGTTGCGCGGTAGAGGTCGAGATATCCTTCTATAGCTTCAAGCTCGGAACCGTGGGCATGGGGTTCTTCCCCGGGCTGCTTTCTTATATGAACACAGTCTTTTTCTTTTCTCATAAACTGAGAAAGTCGCCAAAGCTCTTCGTAATGCTCGATGGTTATTTCGATATCTTCGGATTTTCCGACCGGAGTGTTGATATACACATAAGGTGAAGCGACAACTCCCTGAAACGCAAGGCAGAGATATTTTATTACGGGAAGATCAACGCAGGAGTTGAACCAATCCTGCCAGCGGGCGAGCAGCTCATAGCCGCCTTCGTCGCAGGAAAGACCGACTGCGGAAAGGGCGTAGGTAAGCCAGATGCGGGTATAATGGGGATATTCCTTTGAAGGGAATTCGCTTTGCTTTATCGGCATCAAAAAACCGTCCGGCTCAGCCGCAGATTTTATCCGGTCGACGCCGATCTTTATCAGTCTTTGTAGCTCTTCTTCATCAGTCCAGCGGAGAGTGTTTGCCGCTCCCATCAGGAACATGGACAGGGTTGAGCCTTTAAGGTTATCTTCGAAATGACCGCGGTAAGGTTCGGCTTCGGTCGGGGTTTCGGTTTTTTCGTCAAACCAGTAGAGCATTTTGCCCATATCGAGGAGCTTCAAAAACTCAATGTTGTTTTCGAATACGGTTTTAAAGAGCCCGTCATTCAGCTTAACACCCGACTGCGGGGTGAAAAGCTTGTCTTTGACGGCAAGTTTGTCGTTGTAATCATAAATCTGTGGGATTTTTTTCATGATGGCACCTCTTGTTTTGCGGCAAAGTTGTTTTTACGGCTTATTGTGATTAAGCGAATCTAAATCAACCTTCGGCAGTATCAAACCTTATCAGACTGACCGCTCGGTTAAAAGCGTAATCATATACGTATATATACAGCTTTTCTCCGCTGAAGCCGGTAATATCAAACTCGAAAGTCAGAGTACCGTCTTCATTCACGGTATATTGCCTTTCGCCTTTGTCATACTGCGAGCTGACGGTGATGATATCGAGTTCCTCAACCGATTTGGCTGTATGGCCTCCTTCGGTTATAACTTTGGTTTCATCGGACGCAGGCGTGACTTCGCCTGAAATGCCTATGCTTGTATCTGCAATCTGATCCGGAATGCTCTTTTCAACCAGATGCTTGGTTTCTGCCGCCATGATTTCATGGTTGTCTGAAACATTTATTCTGAGAAGTTTTTTGCCGTCTTTTTCTGCGATTTCGCTTGAAAGTATCTCCGGCGCCTCGGTATCTATCACAAACTCGAATGTCTCGGTCTGAGCAGTCCCGGCTTCGGAAATAA
>JAAZGC010000149.1 GCA_012511425.1 Clostridiales bacterium
AAAGAGCCGCCGCAGAATTCGGTTTTTGCGGCGGTACGGCTTTGATATGCGGGCTTTTACGGAGATTATAATTTCCGGGGTGCCGCATTTTGCCGCGATACAGCGGCGGAAAACCGAAAAGACGCCGCGTGAGGGGCAAAAGATACCTCTCGAGAGAATTTAAAATCCCTTCAAACTTCACATTATTCCCGAGAAATTTTCTTCGGCGCGGTTGACAGGCGGCGGATTTTGATATATAATAAAAAAAAAGGAGCTGAATACCATGCCGAAACCCGAACTTGACATTTTGAAGCCGCTCGAAAACAACTCAACTCCGCCCGAGGGAGAAAAACCGACCGATCCGCGCCGGCGCTCGCCCGACGAGCTTCTGTCGACCCGGATCACCGAAGACCGCTTCAAATACATCATCCCCGTCTTCTGCGCCCTGATCGGAACGGTTATGCTGATCGGCGCAAAGTATTTTGCTCAGGCGCTGGCATGGCTCTGCTGCGGGCTTTTTATCCTGTCGGGAATTCTGATGCTGTTCGGAATCCGCCTGCCCTCCCGCCGCCGCGGCGAGAATATCGACCAGAAAGTCAACTACGCCATCTATTCCGGCTCCTGGCTGATTATCCTCGGCATCGCCTCCGCCGCGAGAGCCGACACGATAATTCAACTTGTTCCGGTGCTGTTCGGCTCGATAATCTGTCTGCTCGGAGTGGTGAAATTCCGCCTGATTCCTTCTGTAAAAAGGCTTTGGTTCTCCTTTGCCGCCGCGGGATATTTCTCGCTCGCCGTCGGGATACTGCTTATCATAATCCCCGGCGATACTATGTCAAACGTCTACCTTATCGGCATCGTCTTTATCGGCGAAGCGCTCGTCGACACCGCGCTCTTTATATTAGCCGACATCATCCGCGCGCGGGAAAGCAGGCCGGAATATGTCCCGCTGATTAAAAAGCCTCATGTCGTCTGGATAATCCGCGCCGCAGTCCTGCTTATTCTCCTCGGACTGACAATACTCGCCGCGGTTAATCTGAATGCGATCTCGCAGAAGTTTGCTGATTTTGTCGCAGACAGCAAAACAAGTACTCCCGCCGTTTCGGAGCCGGCTCAGAGCTCATCCGATGTAACAGCGGCTGTCACAACCGATGTAACAACCGCCGCTCCCTGATTTGTAACGTTTTTGTTACCTCAAAAATTAGCTATTGATTTTTTTCGACTTTAGTGGTATAATCTTCTAAACCGATGAGGAAGAAATAGTACGCAGGACAATTTTTCCCAAAGAGAGCCGCGGACAGTGAGATCGCGGCGGAAAGACCCGGCCGAATGGGCTTCCGAGGGCAATTCGAATGTGAATCGGCAAAACCGATTTTCGAGTAGATAAGCCGGAGATACACCAAGCCGACTCCGTAAACAAACGGCGGTCATTAACCATGTGCGAGGCACATGCCGATGACCTTAAAAGCGGGCGCTTTTGCGCCAAGCCGGGTGGCACCGCAGGATATTACGTCCTGTCCCAGCGAATTTACGCCGGGACAGGACTTTTCGTTTCTGTCCCCAAACAACCAAGAGTCCCGAAAGGAGACAGAACCATGGCTATCCCCCACAAAATCTATTTAAGCGAAAACGAGATCCCGAAATTCTGGTACAATGTCCGCGCTGACATGAAGGTCAAGCCGGATCCGTTCCTGAATCCCGCAACGCATAAACCGCTCGAAGCGGAAGCGCTGCACCCGATATTCTGCGAGGAGCTTGTCGCGCAGGAGCTCGATAACGACAACCGCCTTATCCCGATCCCGGATGAAGTGCGGAATTATTTCATGACCTACCGCCCATCCCCGCTGATGCGCGCATTCAATCTCGAAAAGCAGCTCGGCACAAAGGCGAAGATCTACTACAAATTCGAGGGCAACAACACCAGCGGCAGCCACAAGCTCAACTCCGCAATCGCCCAGGCATATTACGCCAAAAAGCAGGGACTTCGCGGAGTCACGACGGAAACCGGCGCCGGCCAGTGGGGAACCGCGCTCTCGATGGCCTGCGCATACTTCGGCCTCGACTGCAAGGTTTACATGGTCAAGGTATCCTATGAACAGAAGCCGTTCCGCCGCGAAGTGATGCGTGTTTACGGCGCGTCGGTAACTCCGTCTCCGTCAGATACGACGGAAATCGGACGCAAAATCCTCGCAGAGCACCCCGGCACCACCGGCTCTCTCGGCTGCGCCATCTCCGAGGCGATCGAAGTCGCTGCGTCAACCGAAGGCTACCGTTATGTCTTAGGTTCGGTGCTGAATATGGTGCTGCTGCATCAGTCAATTATCGGGCTTGAAACCAAAGCCGCGCTCGACAAATACGACATCGTTCCCGATATCATCATAGGCTGCGCCGGCGGCGGCTCGAACCTCGGCGGACTTATCGCTCCGTTCATGGGTGAAAAGCTCCGCGGCGAGCGCGATTACCGCATCATTGCGGTTGAGCCGGCTTCCTGCCCCTCCCTTACCCGAGGAAAATTCGTCTACGATTTCTGCGACACCGGCAAAGTTACGCCGCTTGCCAGAATGTATACCCTCGGCAGCGGATTCATCCCGGCGCCGAACCATGCCGGAGGGCTTCGCTACCACGGCATGAGCCCGATCCTTTCAAGGCTTTACCACGACGGATACATGGAGGCGACTTCGGTTCCCCAGACCCGCGTATTCGAAGCTGCCGAACAATTCGCCCGCACCGAGGGAATCCTCCCGGCGCCCGAGTCAGCACACGCAATCTGCGCCGCGATCGACGAAGCGATCAAATGCCGCGAGACCGGCGAAGAGAAAACCATCGTCTTCGGCCTCACCGGAACTGGTTATTTCGACATGACCGCATACGAAAAATTCCACGACAACCTAATGAGCGACTATGTCCCGACGGATGCCGACCTGCAGGCAAGCTTCGATCTGCTTCCGAAGATAGAGTAAAGACAAAAATTAAGCGGAGAAGGATTTCTTCAAGAGATTCCTTCTCCGCCTTTTTGTTTTTCAAAAACAGCCGAGGTTCAGATAAGAACGGTTTTTATATTGCGTCCCCTGTATGCGTCTTCAAACGCTTTGTTGATGTCGACGACGGGATAGGCCGACAGGAGAGAGCGCATTTTGGGGAGCATTTCTTTGTTTTCTTTAAGGAAAGTCAGATAATCGGCGATGTCGTTCATGCTGTACTGAGAGGAGCCGACTATGTGCAGGGCTTTGAAAGTGATGAGTTCGGGGCTTATTTCGACTTTTCCCTGGTCGGAATACTGCCCCGGCACGAGATACACGCCGCGGTTGCGCAGTATTCTCATCCCGAACGGGAACGCCGAGCGGCTGCC
>JAAZGC010000150.1 GCA_012511425.1 Clostridiales bacterium
CATTCGGTTGGTTTGGACATTCCCGCAGACTTGCTAAGGATTATGAAATTCGCACATATTATGCCGCATCTATGCTTCAGATTTCGCATTTGCATACTTTGTTGAAACATCTATGAGAACAGCTTCTAAAATTGGAGTGTTATAATTAAGCAAAGTGTCGCTATAAAATTATGGAGGAGAGAAAATGTAACCAAAACAAACGGTTGATACCAAACAAAACGACAACATCGGAAATAATCCCAAGCAGATGAATTCAGGCGGCGCCGGTGGTAATTACGGCGACAATTCCGGGAAAAACGACAGTTCCGCCTCCGGTGCGCCCAAAGGCCCGAATATTTTCAATATAATAATAGTGATATTTCTCATCACCTCGTTATTAAACACATTCTTTATGGGCAGAATCAGCCAATCGGCTCAGACTACGGTATGAGCGATAAATTCGGCCCGATGGGTCTGGAAAGCACGCAAAACAAATATCTGGACGGACGCAGTGTGGCTCATTATTCGGAACAAACCCGAACTTTAATTGACGACGAAGTTCGTAAGATATTGGATCAGTGTCAGCAGGACGCCATTAAGCTGCTGGAAGAAAACCGGCCTGCTTTGGAAAGAATCTCCGCTTATCTATTGGAGAAGGAAAACATTACGGGCAAGGAATTTATGCAGCTTATGGAGGAGTAATTTTTCCGAGTAAACCACAAAAACAGGAGATTATCATATGATTTACGCAAATGATTTTGCCGCGCTGACAGACAGCGACACTCTCGACGCCGCTATGGCAAACCGTGACGGCGACGGTGTTATAATAATATCCCCCCGCAAGTCAAGTATCGAGCCGGAACGAGATTTCTGGCTTATCGACAGAGCTATATTGATACCGGAAAATACTACCGTTATACTGCGAAACTGCAAAATCAAGCTTTCGGATAAATGCCGGGATAATTTCTTCAGAACGGCAAACTGCGGTTTCGGCTTTCCTTATCCCGAGCGGATACGCAATGTGCACCTCCGCGGAGAGGGAATCGCTGTTCTTGAAGGCGCCGATTACCCGCGCGCGACCGGCGACAGCTCGAAGCGGCTGGCCTGCCCCTGTCCTTTTGAAGACGAAGATCTCTGCCGCCTTGCCGACTGGATTCCGGAAGAGCGGAGAACCCCCGAAAAACTCTCTTTCTGGGACAGGCACGACCATTCTTACGGCACCGACGCGCTGGCCGAATCAGAATCGCAGTACGGCGACTGGCGTGGTATCGGCGTTCTGTTCGCGAATGCCGAATACTTTTCCATTGAGAATTTAAAAATCGTCGAGTCGCACGGATGGGGGATATCGCTCGAAGCCTGCGCTTTCGGCAGCATCGGGAATATCATCTTCGACGCCCGTATGTCCAAAAGAATCGACGGCATGCTGAATAACATGGAAAACCAGGACGGAGTTGACATCCGAAACGGCTGCCATCATATTGTAATAGAAAATATAAGCGGAGAAACCGGCGACGATATGGTGGCGCTGACCGCGATAGTGCCGGACGAGCCGGAATTCAAAGAAGGCGGAAGTTTATGCAGTACGCACGTCATGCACAGCGACTGGTCGAAGCGGGAGAGAGACATACATGATATCGTCATCAGAAACATCACCGGCTATTCGTATCTCTGTTTTCTTTTGAGGCTGCTTCCGGCAAATACGAGGATATGGAACATAGTAATAGACGGACTTGTCGACACGGCTCGGGAAATCGGCCACCGCCACGGCGGCACGGCGCTCCTGGGAGACGGGGGCGGTTACGGCAGAAACCTTGAAGACAGCATGTCTTCGATAACCATATCCAATGTTATCTGCAGCAGCAACCGCGCGATAGTTATCGAAGGCTATATCAAGGATTCGGCGATATCAAATGTGATAAATAACAATCCCGACTGCGAGACCATTTATATCGCAAGAGAAAACGGCGCAAAGAACCTAAAGCTCAGCAATATCGTCACGGCAGCGAAAGAATAATACGAATAATAGACCTTGAGGTAATTATAATGAAAAGACTTACGATAATTCTGCTCGTCCTGGTATTCGCTCTTTCAAATATCGCATCCTGCGGCGATAAAGGCGCGGCTCCGGCTGCGGAAGACACAACTTCTCCGGATACCGCCGCGGAAGTGACCGAAACCACCGGATATGCCGATTCGGTTCCGCAGCTTGATTTCGAAGGGGCAAAATTCAGAACATTGCAGCAGAACCCCGGACTTTTATACAATTTCTATACCGATGCGCAGAACGGGGATCTTGTAAACGACGTTATATTCGAGCGGATACAGAATGCCGAAGAACGTCTGAACATCGATGTTGTCGAAACCGCCTGTTTTGTGTATAATGAGGTATCGGACAAGCTTCAGAAATCGGTATTGAGCGGCACCGACGAATACGATCTGGTGCTGAATCAGATATTCCGGTCCGGCTCGGACGCTATACAGGGTTTCATGTATGACTGGAATACCATTCCCTATATCAACCTTTCCGAGCCGTGGTACACCAAATCAATCCAGGACGCTTCGCTCGGCGAATGTCTTTATATGATCGAAAGCGATCTCTCGACCAGCTACATGAACCAGACCTGGTTCATACTGTATAACAAGAAAATGGCCGGGAACTCCGGTATAGCAAACCTTTACGAAACTGTCGGAGAGGGCAAATGGACGGCGGATTATCTTTATGAGATCGCATCCGGACTTTATCAGGACATAAACGGCGACGGCAAGGCCGATGAAGAGGATGTATACGGTCTTGCGACATCGGTTGGCGACGGCTGCATGACTGCGGCGGTCTATTACGCCATGAACGGGCGCCTGGTCGAGCTTGCCGACGACAATCAGAGCGTTATCCACGTCATAGAACAGGAAAACAATATAAACGTCCTCGAAAAGGTCTCGGAGCTCCTCTATCAGATGCCGAATGTCTATAACAAGCTTCCGATCGGAGGCGACGCCCGTGTTCAGAAATTCACATCGAATAAATGCGTCTTCGTCATGTCGCAGGTAGGATTGCTTATAAGAGAAGAACTGCGCAAATTCGAAGACGATTACGGCGTGCTCCCGCTGCCGAAATATGACGAGGCGCAGTCGGAATACTACACGCTTGTCGACGGCGGCGCGGATATACTGACGGTTC
>JAAZGC010000016.1 GCA_012511425.1 Clostridiales bacterium
ACGGCGTCGTTGACGACTTCGCCGTTCATGTCTTCGACATATACCCAGAGTTCATTATAATCAAATGATCCGAAACGGACAAGAAACTGATATTCCTTGCCGTTAAGGTCGACTTCGGGCAGTTCCGGCTCGTCCGATTCGGTGGTTTCTTCAGTCACTTCGGCGGTATCCTCAAGCGTTGCGGCGGTGACGCCCGGATCCTCCCCCCTCCGAGCCGCACCCCGCGATTATCGCAGCAAGGAGAACGACCGCCAAAAATACGGAAATAAACCGACTTGAATTGTTCATGTTATCCCCCCTTGATTTGTTGTCTTTTATCAATGGCTTATAATTTATTATACTATTTATTTCAGCAAATTGCAATATATATTTTACGGCAGATATGTCTTTTATTGACACAATTTAAAATAAAATTTATTGTGAAAATAAAAAAGGACACTCGAAAGCGCCCTTTTACCGTTCTTCTATGCGGTCAAGCATAAATTTATCGGTCATGTTTCGCTTACCGGCATATTCCGTCTCTTATAAACTATCCCGATAAAGCTCATCAATGCTTATTCGCCGCCCGGTTTCAAATGACTTTATCGCGGCGTCGACTGCCGCCTGGCTTTTGATGCCGTCGCTTATGACGGCGGTATAGCTGTCTTTGATTCCTCCGAGAAGCCGAATATACGCCGAGCTTTGGCTTCCGGATTTGAAATCATCGGGAACCGAAACTTCGCGGAAGGTGTTGTCGGCCTTGTCGCCGCCGACGCATTTTAAAAGCTTCTGCCGGCCGTTTTCATAGACAAACTTAAGAGAACCCTTTTCCCCGATAAGATAGAGTTCTATGGTATCTTTTTCGTTCGTCGCGCATCTTGAGAGGGTTACCGTGGCATTGATTCCGCTTTTGAGCCTGCATATCACGTTGCTCCAGTCGTCGGTGGTAACGTCGCCCCACTCGTCGGAATCGATTTTCTGCCTGCGTCTTACAATGGTTCCCATGTCGCAGAAGACGCTTTCGAATTCCTCTCCGAAAAATCTGACAAGGTCGAACAGATGTGAACCCAAATCGCAGAGCACGCCAGAACCGGCGCGTTCTTTTTGGAATCTCCATTCCAGCCGCCTTCCTTCCCAAAGGCCGCTGTCCTTGATGTTTTTAAAGTAGATATGATAAAGTTTTCCGATCTCCCCGCTGTCGACGAGATATTTCATGTATCTCGGCAGAGCCCTGTATCTCCAGGAAAAACAGACGAATACCGGAAGCCCGGTCTCTTGCGATTTCCGCTCAAGCTCAAGCGACTCTCGGAAATTAATTCCGATCGGCTTTTCGACGCTGACGGGAAAACCCGATTCAAGAGCCTCCAGCGCAATCGGGACATGAGCGTCGTTTGGCGTTGCGATATCAACCGCATCGACAAGCCCGGAGCGCAGCAGTTCCCGATGGCTTTTAAATCTTCTTTCCGGCGGAAGATTCAGCCGATTTCCGGTTCTTTCAAGCGCCGATTCGCTTATGTCGGCGACAGCGGTTATCTCGCAGTTTTCGTCCCACAGATATTCGGGGATGTGGGCGCCGTTCATTATCCCTCCGACGCCGATAAGACCTATGCGGTATTTTTTCATGGCTGCACCTTTGTGTATGTTTTAAGATATCTATAAGGTTATTATATCAGACCCGCGACAGATATGCAATATATGAATCGTCTTTTATAAAATAAAAATCCGGCATATCTGATGTGTTTTTTCAGATATGCCGGATGCTTGCGATATTTTTTACTCACCCGCGAAACTGTTCGCCTTCCTGCGCTCAAGAATCGCCTTTTCCGCAATCATATCCTTGACCTTCATCTGCCTTGTCAGATTTCCGCGCTCGTTTTCGTCGAGTTTCATAACGATGCTGCGGATAGTCTCTTCGTAGCGGGGAATCATGATGTATTCAAGGGCGTTGACGCGGCGGCGGGTGCGCTCGATCTCGTCGGCTAAAAGCTGAGTTGATTTTTCAAGCTCGGCGAGGCGGACAAGGTCGGGCAGCATGTCGGTAAGCCTTTTTACGGCGGCGTCAAGAGAGCCGCTCGTGAAGGCGAAGCCGTAGCTCAGTCCGGCCGTGTCTCCGTTTTCATCGCCTGCAGCGGCCGCATGGAAATCAAACACCGGAACGGCGACGTTGAGTATCTGCTTCGAATCGATTTTCAGCGTTCCCTCTCGGCCGGGCAGCATTAGCGCCGCCTGCATCGCCTTCGGGCTCATAACCGCCGAAGCCGCAGAAAAACCGTCGGAGACCGATTTCATCGTCTCGTCGATTTTTGCGCGGAGCTGGCGTACTTCGCGGATAAGCTCGAGGAACTGCCGCATCATCTCATCGCGCTTGTCTTTCAACAGGCTGTGCCCCCGGCGGGCGGTCGACAGCCGGCGCTTGAGATTGTTAAGCTCCATCCTCGTCGGATTGACCTGAATCACTGCCATTTGGGTTTACCTCGGTTATATTCTTGCTTATCTTGCGGCGAGCTCGCGGCGGGGGGTGCCGTCGTCGTTGTATGGCCAGTATTTCTCGATAAGTTCGGGTTTTATTCGCTTAAGCTCGGATTTCGGGAAGATGGTCAGCAGCTCCCAGCCGATATCAAGGGTGCGGTCGATGCTGCGGTTCTCGTGGAAGCCCTGATTTACATATTTTTCTTCGAATCTGTCGGCGAATTCTGCGTAAAGCCGGTCGGTCGGGGTCAGCGCCGCTTCGCCCAGAACCACCATCAGCTCTTTCGCTTCCTTGCCGCGGGCATAGTTGGCGAAAAGCTGGTTCATGATGTTCTTGTGGTCGTCGCGAGTCTTTCCTTCGCCTATTCCCTTGTCTTTTAGACGGGAGAGGGAGGGCAGAACGTCTATCGGCGGGGTTATGTTCTTGCGATGCAGCTCGCGGGAGAGGATAATCTGTCCCTCGGTGATGTAGCCGGTAAGGTCGGGAATCGGGTGGGTCTTGTCGTCTTCCGGCATCGTCAGAATCGGTATCAGCGTTATGCTGCCGTCGCTTTCCTTTGTTCTTCCGGCGCGCTCGTACATCGTCGCAAGGTCGGTGTATAGATATCCGGGATATCCGCGGCGGGAGGGGACTTCCTTGCGCGCGGCGGAAACTTCGCGGAGCGCCTCGGCGTAGTTGGTGATGTCCGTCAAGATGACAAGGACGTGCATCTGCTTTTCGAACGCCAGATATTCGGCGGCGGTAAGCGCCATACGCGGCGTCTCAATACGCTCTATCGCGGCGTCGGACGCTAAGTTTATAAATAAGACGGTGCGGTCGATGGCGCCGGTCTTTTTAAAGTCGGAGATGAAGAAATCGGCTTCTTCAAAGGTGATTCCGATGGCGGCGAAAACAACGGCGAACTTGGCGTTATCGGCGCCCGAATCGCTTATAACCTTCGCCTGGCGGGCGATCTGCGCCGCGAGGTTGGCGTGCGGCAGACCGGACGCCGAGAAGATAGGCAGCTTCTGTCCTCTGACGAGGGTGTTGAGTCCGTCTATCGCGGAAATTCCGGTCTGGATAAATTCGGACGGATATTTTCTCGCCGCCGGGTTTATCGGCGTGCCGGAGATATCCAGCGTCTTGTCCGGCAGTATTCTCGGACCGCCGTCTATCGGCTCTCCCATGCCGCTGAAAACGCGGCCGAGCATATCTTCGGAGACGCCGAGCTGAATTCCGTGGCCGGTGAAGCGCACCTTCGACTGCGCGATATTGATGCCGGCGGGAGAATCGAAAAGCTGAACCAGCACGTCGGCGCCGTTGACTTCAAGCACGCGGCAGCGGCGGATATCGCCGCCGGGCAGCTCGATCTCGCCGAGTTCGTCGTATTTGACGTTCTCGACCTGTTTTACCAGCATAAGGGGACCGGCGACTTCTTCTATTGTTTTGTATTCTCTTATCATTATAAAGCCCCCTTATCTTGCTTCGGCGGCAAGCGCTTCAAGCTCGGAATCAAGCTCGGCTGAAATCGCCGGATAATCGGTTTCGAAATTGCTTAAGGTTTTGGCGCGGCCGATCTTCTCGCGGACGGGCAGAGTTACGACTTTCTCAAGGTCGGCTCCCGCATCGACGGCGGCTTTTGCCTTGTCGTGGAAGGACAGAATCAATTTAATCAGCGAATACTGCTTTTTGAGGGAGCAGTAGCTGTCCTCCGGGTCGAAGCTGTCCTGCTGCAGGAAGTCCTCGCGGATCGATCTTGCCGTCTCCATTATAAGCCGGTCGTCGCTCGACAGCGCGTCGATTCCGACTAACTTGACTATCTCGTCAAGCTCCGCTTCAATCTGGAGGATGCGCAAGGTCTCCGCCATCCTGTCTATCCAGTCCTGACCCAGATTCGAGAGATACCACGGCTCAAGCCGGTCTTTGTAAAGCGAGTAGGAGCGCAGCCAGTTAATCGCCGGGAAGTGCCGCCTGTATGCCAGCGCCGAGTCAAGTCCCCAGAAGACTTTTACGATACGCAATGTCGCCTGAGTTACCGGTTCGGAAAGGTCGCCGCCCTGAGGGGAAACGGCTCCGATTGCCGAAAGCGATCCTGTCCTTCTGTCGGAACCGCGGCAGATGACCGCTCCCGCGCGTTCGTAGAACTGCGCAAGACGGGAGGTGAGGTAGGCGGGGAAGCCTTCTTCGCCCGGCATTTCTTCAAGTCGTCCCGACATTTCGCGCAGCGCCTCCGCCCAGCGGGAGGTTGAGTCGGCGATAATCGCGACGTCGTAGCCCATGTCGCGGTAAAATTCGGCTATCGTGATGCCGGTGTAGATAGACGCTTCGCGCGCCGCGACCGGCATATCGGATGTGTTTGCGATAAGCACGGTACGCTTCATCAGCGAATGGCCGGAGCGCGGGTCCTTAAGCGTCGGGAATTCGTTTAAAACGTCGGTCATCTCGTTGCCGCGCTCGCCGCAGCCGACGTAGATGAGAATATCGACCGCCGACCACTTCGCCAGCTGATGCTGAACAACCGTTTTTCCCGAACCGAAAGGACCCGGGATGCAGGCGGTTCCGCCCTTGGCTATCGGGAAAAGTGCGTCGACGTTCCGTTGACCGGTTACCAGAAGCTCATTCGGAGGCAGCTTTTCAACATAAGGACGGGCGAAACGCACCGGCCATTTCTGCATAAGCGTGAGGTCGACTATATCGCCGCCGTCGGTCTTCACATGACCGATAACTTCGGTAACGGTGAATTCGCCGGCCTTGATATCGACGATCTCGCCGGAAATGTTCGGCGGGAGCATTATCTTGAGCGTGACGATCTCGGTTTCCCGGACTTCGCCGATGATGTCGCCGCCGACAAGCTTGTCGCCGGGCTTTGCCGCGGGAGTGAATTCCCACTTTTTTTCGCGGTCGAGGGTGGGAACGTCGATGCCGCGCGGGATGTTCGGTCCCGCCGATTCGTATATCTTTGCGAGCGGGCGCTGAATTCCGTCGAAAATGTTGGTGACCATTCCGGGGCCGAGCTCGACGGAAAGCGGGGCGCCGGTTGACACCACTTCGTCGCCGCGGCCGAGTCCGGCGGTCTCCTCATAGACCTGAATTGAGGCGCGGTCTCCGTGCATTTCGATGATTTCGCCGATAAGCCTCTGCCGGCCGACGCGGACGACGTCGAACATATTGGCGTCGCGCATTCCCTCGGCTACTACAAGAGGCCCGGAAACCTTGAGGATCTTGCCTGTGACCATAGTTTGGTTTTCCTTTCATGTCCGGACTCGGACCGGACAGGATTATATACTGACGGCAAAAAAATAAGCCGCCTTGTGAAAGTCTTTTGTTTGCCGCATAAAATTATGCGTTTCAGATGATATTTGATCCGACCGCCTTTTCGACGATCTTTTTCAGCCTGTCGGCAGACCATCCGTCGCCGCCCGATTCGGTCGGCAGCGGGATTACCGCCGGGAAGGGACTGCTGCTGAAGCTGTTAAGAGTATCTTCGATATTGCGGGCGTATTTTTCGGAGATGAATATAACGGCGCAGCTTTTGGCGCAGTCAAGAAGCGCCGCCCGAGCTTCCTCCGCCGAGGAACATTCGCGGACGTCAAAGCCCACCGCCATAAATCCGATAATCGAATCAAAATCGCCTATTACGGCGATGCCTCTCGGAGTTGGTGCATGACTTTTGTTTTCCTGCATAATGTCTCCTTACTGCCACCAGGCGCGCAGACGGCGCCGCAGCTCGCGGCTGTCGACTCCGCCGTTCTTGCCGGCGTAGATTATTCGGAGGTTCTTTGCCTCAAATTCTACAAAATTCAGATAAGCCGCCGGTATTTCGGGACCGTAAGCCAGGTATTTTGTCTTTGAAAAGAGGCTCAGATAATAATCGTCGGCCGCGCGCTCGAGGCAGTCAAAACTCAAGTCGTCGCCACAGGCGTCGCGGATGCCCCGAAATTCGGTCTTGCGGAGGCTTTCCCAGAGCTCTTCCTCGCTCGAGAACTCGGCAAATCGCCCGGTTTTGAGCGTTCCGCCGTCAATCAGGGCGTCGTTCAAAAGCCTGCTGCCGGCGTTCATGCGCAGTATACGCAGCGAAGTAAGTATGTTAGTAAGGTCGATTTTCCGCTTTACCGCTTCGGCAAACGCATCAACTCCGCCCGCCGCCGCAAGCTCCGACATATCGGCGTAAAGGGCGCGGTCAAGCGCGAGGTCTATCAGTTTCGGGTCGCGCAGACGGCTGTATTCGGCGCGGGAGGTTTCCGCCGCCTTCGCCATATGCTTAGGCAGAGCCGAATAATCCTCCGACTGAATCGCTTCATAAACGACGAGCGGTGAGACGGTTGCGAAATCATACATCCCGGCGAGTGTGTTTTCAAGCGTCCGGTTCCGGATGAAGCATTTGAGCGCATATTTTATGTTGTGGCAGTCGTAAGGATAGCGAAATATGTCAAAGAGCTTTTCGTTTCCGGAAGTGCCTGACATCTCGGCGATATCTTTGTAAGTCTGTCCCAGAATCGCGTCAAGAGCCTCGTCGGGCGGCAGTTCCGCCGCAACTCCGAAGCCCTGCGCGTATTCGGATATGCCGCGGCGTACTTCCTCGGCGCTTCTTGCATCGCAGAGTCGATAGCTGCCTTCCTGCCCGGAAAGGCGGGTTTCAAGCTTTCTTGCGCGGGCGGAGGCGTAGAGAAAGTCTTCCGCCCGTACTTTTTTAGCCGGTTTCATCACATATCACCGAAAAGCAGCGATACAGCGCCGGCTTCAGCCGTCGGGCGAAGCTGCTCAATCAGCTTTTCCGCGGAACAGTTTGTAAGCACCTGACCGCACCGAATGACAAAGCCGCGGTCGATATCGCGGGCTTCGCCGCCGTTAATCAATGTTTTGCCGCAGTCCGAAGCGGCCTTGCGCCCGGCTTCAAGAAGCATATCGGAAAGCGCCGCATCGGCGGGGGCGAATCTGACTTCGTATTCGTCTGTGACAATAAAATCCGGATCCGCCGTTGCCGCCGCATTTTCGCGGTCGACATTCGATTTTATCGCGGCGCTGCCTATTGCCCTTGTCGGCTATTTCTCCGCCATCCATCAGGCTAAAGTCTCCTGCACCGGCGTTTCTCTCATTGCAAAGCAGACAAACGAAGTCGGTAAGGCGATCACATCCGTCGCTCTTGTCGAAGCATACGCTATCTTTGCGCTGATCGTCTCACTTCTGATGATAAGCTTCCGCAAGGTCTGTCTTATGGATG
>JAAZGC010000151.1 GCA_012511425.1 Clostridiales bacterium
AAATTGATTTTGCCAAAGGCAAAATCGACCTTAGAAAAAACACCGATAATGACTGAACTTGCCGACGGCGATATATTGCCGAAGGCAATATTCGCGACTTGCGCCGGAAGGCGCAAGTCAAAGTCAACGTCAACACTTCTGATAATTATTATATGCAAAAAATATCACCCGCACGGCTGTTTTACGCCGCGCTCATACTCTGGGCGGCGCTGCTGCTTATATCATTGGGGCTCGGCGCCGTTATTTACTCAATCACCGGCGATGTGCTGAAAGAAGGGCTTTACAAGGTGCTCGACTTTGTCTCGTCGGTGCTGTCGCTTGCCGCCTTTTTTGCGCTGACGGCGGTGCTCGGCATAAGCCGGTATTATGATCTCATAACCGAAAAGATTACAGCCGTCTGTATCGCCGCCGCGCTGACGCCGCAGATAAGCTCGACGATACTCGTCGCGGTTTATCAGACGGACTTTGCCGAAAGGATCGGATATTACCTGATTTCGATCTGGGCGGAAATCGTCTTCGCCGCGCTCATTTTCGTGACGGTGGTAATCGCCGCACAGCTGCTGCGCGGGCGCGGGGTTCGGAAGGTCTTCATCGCCGCAATGGGCATCTGGCTGCTGCTTTCGTTAAGCCAGGAGCTGATAACGACCGTCGAATTCCTTTATGAGATCAAAGACCCGACCGTCGGCGAGATTATTTCGATTATTACATCATACATATTACCCGTTATCAAAGTCTTTCTGGGCTATGTCCTTTCCTGCGCCGTTACGGAGCTTGTGACAGAGAAAGAGCAGGTTTCTTCTCCGGTTCAGCCGGAGCCGCCGAATTTGAACCAAAGCCCGACACCGGCAAAGAACCCTAAACGATAACCGCCCGACATATTAATATAACGAGAGGTTTGCCATGACGACACTCGAATTCGTAAAAAAGCTGATGCCCTCCGCCGATCTGGGAGACGAAAGCTCGCTGCCGCCCTTTTCCGACTTTTCGACGGCCGACGGAAAATCCGGCTCCCGCCTTGACGAAGACGACGAGCTTTTCATAAACTTCGGCACGGTGCCGAGTTCATTTCCGTACAGGATGCAGGACAACTACACCCGCGAACTGACCGACCGCGAGTATGAATTCGCCGTCCTTGAAAATGAGTATCTTCGCGCCGAGTTTCTGCCCGATTACGGCGGAAAGCTCTGGTCGCTTGTCGATAAAAAGACGGGGCGCGACCTGCTTTTCGCAAATCCGGTCGTCCGCCCCTGCAACCTTGCCGTCCGCAACGCCTGGACCTCCGGCGGCGTTGAGTGGAACTGCGGATATCTGGGACATCATCCGCACACCTGCTCCCGGCTTTACACCGCCGTCACCACCTTAGGCGCGGATATCGTCAACGAAACGCAGGGGATAACCTACAAAGCCGACACCCCGGTGCTCCGCATGTACGAATACGAGCGGGTTCGCGGCGCGGTTTATCAGATGGACTTTTTCCTGCCCGACGGCTCGTCGGTGCTGCTCTGCCGGATGCGGATAGTCAACCCCAACCCGACGCCGGTGCCGATGTACTGGTGGTCGAACATGGCGGTTCCCGAATACAAAGAGGGACGGGTGCTTGTCCCCGCCGACGAGACCTATACTTCTGGCGCGGGCGGCGTCGTCAAGATAGATGTGCCGGTGTCGGAGCAGTATCCTTTTGATATAACGAGATATGTGAATCTTAATCACGCCGTCGACTTCTTCTTCAAGCTCCGCGACGACCGCCGCCGCTATGAAGCGTCGATCGACGAGGGCGGATTCGGGCTTATTCAATGCTCGACGAGGCGCCTTAAAGGCCGCAAACTGTTCACCTGGGGACAGGGACAGGGAGGTGACCGCTGGCAGGAATACCTTTCCGGCCGCGGCTGCGACGGCAGATACATCGAGATTCAGGCGGGGCTTGCCTGCTCGCAGTTTGAATCATTG
>JAAZGC010000152.1 GCA_012511425.1 Clostridiales bacterium
AGAAGGCTATATCTGGTGCATGGGCGACAACCGCAACAACAGCACCGATTCCCGCGACGGCCGCGTCGGCCCTGTCGACAAACGGTTTATTTTGGGTCACTGTATCTGGAGGATATTCCCTTTCGACAGGTTTGGAGGCCTCGAATAACCCGCAAAGCGGGTTATTCGCGAATATTTACTTCGGAAATATATCGCTCGTCCCTGACTTGCACCTTTCGGTGCAAGTCGCGAGTTTCGCCAAAGGCGAAACATCGCCGTTCCGAAGCAAAGTCATTAATTGTGTTTTTTCTGATGTAGATTTTACTGCGTAAAATCAATTTATTGAAATTAACATCAAAAAAGGTGTTATTTGTCCGAAAAGTTTTGAAAAGTCAAGAAAAACTTTTTCAAAAGTTTTTCTTGCCAGGGGTACGGGGACGGAGTCCCCGCATATAAACAATTTCATGCCTAAAGTACAATGGTTCCCGGGGCATATGGCGAGGACGCGGCGGCTGCTCGGAGAGAGCATGGCCGTTGTCGACGTCGTCATAGAGCTGAGGGACGCAAGAATACCGAAGAGTTCGGAGAATCCGGAATTGAGGAAGCTGACGCTTAAAGGCGGGAGCAAGCCGGTTCTGGTGCTGCTGAACAAAGCGTCGCTCGCGGACGCGGACGAAACCGCGAGATGGATAAAATACATAGAAAACGACGACGGCCGGAAGGTCGGCTGCCTTGCCTGCGACTGCGTCACCGGCGAGGGCTTCGGGCGGATAGTTCCGACGATAAGGAGCCTTATCGGGGAGAAGATTAGCCGCGACGGCGACAAGGGGATGAAAAGAACCTACCGCGCGATGGCGGTCGGCATCCCGAATGTCGGAAAATCCAGCTTTTCCAACCGTCTTGCCGGAAAGAAGATAACCAAAGTCGAAAACCGGCCGGGGGTAACGCTGAAGCGGCAGTGGGTCGCGACGAAGGTGGGGCTTGACCTGCTTGACACGCCGGGGGTTTTGTGGCCGAATATCGAAGACCCGGCGTCGGGGCTTAAACTCGCCGTGACTGGGGCGGTGAAGGACGACGTTTTCGATTATATCCTCGCCGCGAGGGAGCTCGGGCTGATTCTGGCGCGCGACTATCCCGCGCGGCTGGAGGAGAGATTCAAAGTAACTCCGGAAGAAGCGGAAGGGCTTGCCGGCGATAAACTGCTGCTGCTCTGCGGCAGGAAGCGGGGAATGCTCATTTCGGGCGGAGAGGTCGACGAGGAGCGGGCGGCGAAGACGCTGCTGACCGAGTTCCGCACCGGGAAATTAGGCAGGATAACTCTCGACCGCTGTCCCGACGGAAAAATCGAAACGACGGCAGACGGCGAAGGTGCCGAAACCGATATTGATTAAAATGACTTTTGAAATCGAAGAACGGCTGGCGCTTGAAGGATTTTCCCATATCTGCGGAGTTGACGAAGCCGGGCGGGGACCTCTCTGCGGTCCGGTTTACGCCGGGGCGGTCATACTCCCGCGGGGACTTGTCCCGGAAGGTCTCAACGACTCAAAGAAGCTGTCCGAAAAGAAAAGAGAGGCGCTGTTTGACAGAATCACCGAGTCCGCCCTTGCGTTCGGGATAGGCTCGGCGTCGGTTGAAGAAATCGAAGAGCTGAACATCCTCAACGCCGCGCTGCTTGCGATGCGGCGGGCGGTCGAACAGGTGAAGGCGGCGATTCAGCCCGATTATCTGCTGGTAGACGGCAATATCTTCCGCGGATTTGATATACCCGGACGCTTTGTTGTCGGAGGCGACGCCATATCTCCGTCAATCGCCGCGGCGTCGGTGCTGGCGAAAGTCAGCCGGGACAGGGTGATGCGCGAATACGACGAGATTTATCCCGAATACGGCTTTGCAAAGCACAAGGGCTACGGCACGAAAGCGCATTACGCGGCGATTGAAAAGCAGGGTCTCTGCCCGATACACCGTCCGTCGTTCTTTAAAAAATATAATGAACGGCACGGAAAAGACGGCTTGTAATCTGCGGGAGGCTGACTTATGACCGAAAAAAACAGGAAATCGACCGTCTCCGTCGGAAAACGCGGGGAAGACGCCGCCTGCGCGTATTTGGAGTCAAAAGGCTATATAATAGCCGCGCGGAATGTTCGCCTCGGGCGCAGCGAAATCGACATCGTCGCCGACATCGAAGCGGAGAATGCCACGGCGATAGTTGAAGTCAAGCTGCGGCGGGCGGGGACGCTGAAAAGACCCGGCGCGGCGGTGACAAAAGAAAAGCAGGCGAAGATTGCGTCCGCCGCGGCTGCCTATATTGCGCAGAACGGAACGAAATACCCTCCGCGCTACGACGTGATCGAGCTCTGGCAGGACGGAGACGGATTTTCGGTGAACCACATCCGCGGCGCGTTTTTCGGCGCAGAGCCGCAGGAGCGCTTTACCTCCCGGCTTAAAGACAGATACAACTGAAGGTAACGGAAATGAAACTTCCCGATCTCGAGCTTTACGATTTTCACTGCGACACGGCGCTTAGCTGCCTTAGAAACGGCGTTTCGCTCACCGACCCGAACAACGGCTTGCATATCTCGCTGGGGCGGGAACTGCCGTATAAAAGATTCGTCCAGACTTTAGCCGTCTTTTCCTCCCCTTCTCTTTCAAACGACGAGGGCTGGGAGACTTTTCTGAAAGCCGCCGCGCTGATTGACGAACAGAGCTCCGGCTTCCCTGCAAATTTCGGTTGGATTTTGGCGGTCGAGGGCGGGAATATCCTGAATAATGATATTTCAAGGCTCGACCGTATGGCGGAGCTTGGCGTCAAGTTTCTGACCCTTGTCTGGGGCGGTCACGGCTGCATCGGCGGGGCGCACTCCGACCCTGAGGGGCGGGGGCTTACCGATTTCGGCGTAGCCGTCGTCCGCCGCTGCTATCAGCTCGGCATAATCCCCGATGTCAGCCATTCGTCGGACGAAAGCTTTCGGATGGTATCGGAAATCGCCGGAGAGCTTGGCGGAACGATAATCGCCACCCACTCGAACAGCCGGGCGATTTGCCCGCATAAACGAAATCTGACAGATGCGCAGTTTATGCGCATCGTCAACCTCGGCGGGGTTGCGGGGCTGAATTTCTGCCGCGATTTCATTGTCGAAAACGGCGACGGCGTTCCCTGCGCGATAGACGACATCGTCCCGCATATAGAGCGTTTTATGTCGCTCGGCGGCGAAGATGCGGTGGTTATGGGCGCCGATCTCGACGGCACATCGCCGCTGCCGGCAGGACGCAAAAACGCGCCGGAAATAATCGGAGCGGAGGAGCTTTATCTTCTGGCTGACCGGCTGCTTCAGCTAAACTACTCGGAAAAACAGGTTCGGAAAATTTTCTCGGAAAACGCGAAAGCGTTTCTTAAAAGGAATGATATAAATGAGCAGATTTCACATTGACGAAATAAAATACGTCTCGACAAGAGACGTTGAGAAAAAAGAACTGATAAGCTCTGCGGAAGCCATACGGCGCGGGCTTGCGCCGGACGGCGGGCTTTATATGCCGGTTTCGCTGCCGCATTTCGGCATAGCCGAACTTTCGATGCTCTCAAAACTCGGATATGCCGAGCGCGCCGCCTTCGTTCTGAAGCGGTATCTCACCGATTACGATGAGGATGAGCTGCTTTCGATGGCAAAAGCCGCCTATTCGGCGGATAAATTCGGCGGCGCCGACAAAAAAGGCGGCGCAAATCCAACCCCTCTCCGCCGCCTTTCGAGCAGAGGAACGGTTATGGAGCTGTGGCACGGTCCGACAAGCGCGTTTAAGGATATGGCGCTCCAGCTTATGCCGCGGCTGCTCTCGGCAGCGCTTGAAAAGACGGGAGTTAAAGGCGACGCCTGCATTCTGGTTGCCACCTCCGGCGACACCGGAAAAGCGGCGCTCGAAGGCTACAAGGATGTTGACAGAACGAAGATAATGGTCTTCTATCCCGCCGAGGGCGTCTCTGCGGTACAGAAGCTGCAGATGGTTACCCAGGAGGGCAAAAACGTATGCGTCGCCGGCGTCGACGGCAATTTTGACGACGCCCAGACCGGCGTCAAGCGCATTTTCCGCGATCCCGATGTCGCGATGGCGCTTGAAGAAAAAGGGCTCTTCTTCTCGTCGGCAAACAGCATAAACTGGGGACGGCTGGCGCCTCAGATCGTCTACTATTTCTCCGCCTACTGCGACATGGCGTCGGAGAATATCATAAAATTAGGCGACGAGATCGACATCACCGTCCCGACCGGCAATTTCGGAAATATCTTCGCCGCATATATCGCCGCGGAATCGGGTCTTCCGATAAGAAAGCTCGTCTGCGCCTCGAACACCAACAAGGTGCTTACCGACTTCATTAATGACGGAGTTTACGACCGCCGCCGCGAATTTTACACGACGATCTCCCCCTCGATGGATATACTCATCTCATCGAACCTCGAGCGGCTGCTTTATATGCTGTGCGGTCCAGCCGAAACGACGGAATACATGAAGGCGCTTTCGGAGGAGGGGGTTTACAAGATTTCCCCGAAGCTTCAAAAAACCCTGCAGCGCCGCTTCGCCGGATATTTCGCCGACGAAGACGCCTGCCGCGAGGCGATAAAAGAGACCTACGAAAAGAAGCATTACCTCTGCGACCCTCATACCGCCGTTGCGCTTTCCTGCGTTGAACGGTATCGGCGGGAAAATCCCGGCGAAACGCTCAAGATGCTCGTCGTTTCGACCGCAAGCCCGTATAAATTCGCCGGTTCGGTGCTTGAAGCGATTACCGGAGATATGGCAAAGGACGAACTTACCGCCGCCTCGGAGCTTTCGGCGCTTACCGGAACAAAGCCGCCGAAGCAGCTTGTGGGTCTTGAAAGCCGCGAAGTCCGCTTCCCCGGCGTCATCTCCCCCGAAAATATGGCGGACGAGGTAATAAAATTCGCCGGGCGGTAAAGCCCGGCAGTATGGCGATGAAGTTCGCAAATATGATATTTTAAAGGCTTTTCCTGATTTATCTTATCTGACCGTCGCCGACGACCAGGTATTTGGTTGTAGTCATCGCTTCGGCGCCCATCGGCCCTCTGACGTGGAGCTTCTGGGTGCTGATGCCCATTTCGGCGCCGAGGCCGAACTCGCCGCCGTCGGTGAATCGGGTGGATGCGTTCACATAAACGCAGGCGGAATTCACTTCCCGCTGAAAGCGCTCGGCTGCTGAAAGGCTTTCGGTCATAATGCCGTCCGAATGTCCGGTTGAGTATTTTTCGATATGCCGTATCGCTTCGCCGACGTCTGCAACCGTTTTGACGGCGATTATCAGGTCGTCGTATTCGGTTTTGTAGTCTTCTTCGGCGGCTTCAATCAATTCATCGGTCAGGTCGTTTTCTTCGAGAACGGCGAAGGAGTCGATGTCGCAGCGGAATTCAACGCCGGCATCCCTTGTCCGCCGGTAAAATTCGGGCAGGAAGTCACGAAGGCGGCTTTTGTGTATAAGCAGCGTCTCAACGGCGTTGCAGACGGCGGGGCGGGAGCATTTTGCGTTGACCGCAACAGATAATGATTTTTCAAGGTCGGCGGACTCGTCGATATAGATATGGCAGTTTCCGGCACCGGTCTCGATGACCGGGACGGTGCTGTTCTCTACGACATTCTTTATAAGCCCTGCGCCGCCGCGCGGAATAAGCACGTCGATATACCCGCGGAGCCGCATCATGGCGTTTGCGCCGTCCCTTGTCGTGTCGGCGACCAATTGTACCAGTCCTTCATAGCGCCCCAGGGCGGATTTTATCGCTTCGGCAGTCGCTATGTTGGTGTTCAGCGCCTCCCGCCCTCCGCGCAATACCGCGGCGTTGCCGGCTTTCATCGCAATCGCCGCCGCGTCGGCGGTGACATTGGGTCTTGCTTCGTATATTATCCCGACGACGCCCATCGGAACTCTTACTTTCGTGATAACAAGCCCGTTCGGACGGACAATTCTTTCCCCTCCGCCGCAGGGGTCGGGAAAGGACGCGACTTCCCGCATCGCGTCGGCGGCTTTGCGGATTCTCGGCTTGTCAAACAGCAGCCGGTCGAGCATTGGTTTGGGATACCCGGAAAGCCCGGCGGCCGTCATGTCGGCGGCGTTTGCCTCTTCGATTTTATCGGCGGCCGCTTCGAGCGCATCGGCCGCGGCTTCTATAAGCCGGCTCTTTTCCCCGCCGGAAAGCCCGGCGAAGGCGGTCTGAGCGGCCT
>JAAZGC010000017.1 GCA_012511425.1 Clostridiales bacterium
AAGGAGATGCGCCGGTATATCGATGAAAACGTCCGGCTCAACGTAAATGTGATGCTGAACACGGCGCTTACGAACACGAGGATCGAGATGACCGGAACCGAAAGACAGCAGTTTTACGACAAATACATCCGGAACATGAAGCTCGAAATAAACGAAGAGGGATATGTAAATATAGAACTCGGAAGAAGATAAGCTGCATCCGGCCGCAAAGCGGCCGGATGCTTATCTGGTTCCCGAAAGGCTCAGATCGAAGCTCTGCGCCTGATTCAGGTTGATGATTTCCGAATTCGAGATTCGGACAAACCCCTCTTTTCGGCCGCACAGCCTCGATTCGAGTTCATACAGCCGCAGCCGCAGGGTAAATTCCCCTCCCCGCGTCTGCGCATATACCTTTCCGCCAGACGACCAGACCCGGATGATATCCGCTTCCGGCAGCAAAACCTGCGGCTGCCGCCTTCAAAGTTGGCGGCAGCCTATTGACATTTTTTTATTAAAACTGTATAATATATAAAAAAGGACAAGGGAGAAAAAATATGGAATTCAAAGTCGTTCAAAAGGAAATCAAGCTTCAGTCCCGCGGATGGATGCCGACTTTTCACTGCATCACCCCGGATGTGCGGAAGATCGCCGAGGAATCGGGGATCAAAAACGGCACCTGCGCCGTCGTGTCGCACCACACCACCTGCTCCGTCATGATTCAGGAAGCCAGCCACGACGTAAACAGCTTCGACCTCGAGTATCTGCAGATGGATCTGCTTGAGATCATGCGCAAAATCGCCCCCGACTACACGCAGGAAGGGCAGTACCACCATCCGGGACCCGTTCACCTGCAGTTCGGCCGCTATGTGAACGAGCCCGGCGATTTCACCTCGATGAACACCGACGGCCACCTCCGCTCCGTCTTCCTCGGCCGCTCCGAGACGATTACCGTCATTGACGGCAAGCTGGAATTAGGGGAATTTGCGCATATCTTCTTCATCGACTGGGACCGCGTCCGCGCCCGCCCGCGCAAAGCGCTGATAACGGTAATGGGCACCACCGAAGATGTCGGCTCAAGGGAATACAACGGCGGAGAAGTCGTGAACACCCTGCGGAAATATACCGACGAGCAGAAGGAGTATATGCCGGAGTTTGATTTACAGCTGAAAAACAGGCTTAAGTAAGTCTCGCACTTTATAAGTTGGAAAAACATAAAAAGACAAAGACCCTCCCGCGGCAGGATGATTTAAATCCGCCGCGGGAGGGGTCTTATGTTTAGCTGAACACTTTACCTCGCCGCAATCCCGGCAAACGCCTCGTAATACCTTTCCCCCAGCTCATAGAGCGCCTGGCGGCAGAAGTGGATGGTGTCGCCTTTGCAGGGGTTGCCTGCGGGATCCTGATCGTTCGAAATAAGCCCGTCGGTTTCGACAAAGGCGGCGCTTCCGGCGTCGCTGCATACGGCGCGCATCGCCTTTATGACCGGTGCGACTATTCCGGCGTTCATCTCCGACCACTGCCGGACGAAGTCTCCCGCAATGAACGGCAGGTTCGGCACATCATACATTTCCCGGATGAGCTTTATAAAAGTCATCAGATGATTGTAATGTATGTCATATGTCGCGTTGAGCGAAGCGTCCGTCTCTCCCTGATGCCAGAGCACCGCGGCAAGCCGGTTTTCCGGGTTCAGCTCAAGCGCCGTTTTAATCATCGCCGTCATCCGGACGAACAGCGGGTCCTGCGGCTTCCAGTTCCCGTCGAGGAATCCGGTCCCGCCGACGGCGGCGCGTATTATAAGCACTTTCCGGCCTTCTTCGAGTCTTCCGTCTTCGATGTATTTTCTTGCGAAAGAGAGGGAGAAGTTGGAGCAGATCAGATTGTCGTAAATAATCTCCCTTGCCGGCTCGAAATGAAAGTCCTTCGGAACCTGCCAGTCGCCTGCGAGGTACCAGACGCGGTAATCGAGCTTGAACGGGTTCTGTGCATTGCCGAATCCGGTTCCGTCGCTGTTTGACTGTCCCGCCTGAACGATGATGTCGAATTTTTCTTTGTCGAAATCTCTGAGCATGATAAGCCTCCGATTATTTTAATTTATATGGTTTTTTAATTCTGATTTTCCGTCTGCGCCGCTGCGCCGCTTTCCTTCCAGTATTCGGCGATCGCCCCGACGCACTTTTTGGGTTTCCGGTCTCTTGTGAATATGCCGTATGGGCTGATATCCGAGCCGAAGAATACTGTGCCGTCCTCCGCCCTCTCCCATTCGTGGTCGGCGAAATGCCAGATCGCGTATCCGGCGAGCCGTTTCTCCAACGCCCGCATATCACAGAGCAGCGCGTCCCGCTGCTTTTCTTCGTCTTTAATGCCGTCGGCGATTTTACCGGTCGGATAGCCGAATTCGGTCACGACAACCGGCTTGCCGGGAAATTTTTCCCGGAATATAGCCATCTTTTCGTCCCAGAACGCGGCCGCGTGCAGGTCGTGTTCGGGGGTGATATCGCCGGAGCCGGTAACGCTGTTGTGCTCCATGGTGACATAGGCGTTGATGCAGATAACATCGTCATAAGTGAACAGCGAAGATACGAGTTCTTTATCATACCACCAGCATCCCTGAGTAACGTGGGTAACAAGGCGGGAGCCGTCGAGCTGCTTTATATACCGTATCAGCGCGTCGTTCATAAGGCGGATTTCCGGGACGCCTTCGTTCGATTCGTTGCTGACCGACCAGAAGATGACGCAGGGATGATTGAATCCCTTTCTATCATTTCCTTCGCCGCGGTTTTTGCGTTCAGAAACATCTGCGGCAGGGCGCGCCGGGTTTCCTTTTCGTTATATTCTTTAATTGCCACCATCGGCGCGTTGAGAGGCAATTCCGCAAGCACCGCAAGGCCGAGACGGTCGCAGATATCGAGCTCTTCTTCGCTGTGCGGATAATGGCAGAACCGGACGAAGTTCGCCCCCAGCTGCTTCATTATCCGGAAATCCCGCTCCGAGTTTTCGATATCCGCAGCGTTCATTTTGTCCGGGGAATCTTCGTGGCGGTCGAAGCCGCGCAGCCGCAGCTCTTTCCCGTTCAGAAGGATTTTTCCGTCTTTTACGCATATATCCCGGACGCCGAAAGAAATATCGTAAGCGTCGGCGATATTTTCCGCCGTCATTATCGTTTTGCAGATATACATCGCGGGGTTGTCCGGCTCCCAGAGCTCAAAGGCGTCGAGCGGAAAGAATGCTTCTGCCGACGCTTCCGACATCGGGGGGACAGTCAGGGCAGTCTGCGCGGCAAGACCGTTTTTGGGACAGGTGTGCCGGATGCGGATTGTCTTTGCGGTTTCGGCGGTGTTTATAATCTCCGTCACCATTTTAAGAGAGGTGTCGGTTTTTACCGCTTTTACATTGCCTATGTAACAGACGGGGGTGTTGTACAGAGACACGCCGCGGATTATTCCGCCGTGGCCCCGCCAGAAATGGCTCGGCGGCAGCATTCCGGGAATTATGCGGTTATTGACCCGGACGCAGATCAGGTTTTCGCCGGTGATTATATATTTTGACACTTCGAAACGGAAAGGCAGGTATCCGCCGACATGGGAGCCGACCGGCTGCTCGTTTATCCAGATGTCCGCCCTGTAATTGACGGCGGCAAATTCCAGCCAGACAAGAGCCCCCTGCGTTTCATACCACTTGAAGGTCCTGCGGAACCAGAAGGTGCCCCTATATCCCGCATATTCCTGCGCCGCGCCTTCAAAGGTGCAGGGTATCGCGGCTTCCCGCCAGAGCGACATGTCGCAGGATGCGAGCATATATCCCTTTTCCCCGCCGATGTCGTCTTTGTCCGGCAGGAAATTCCAGACGCCGCTGAGGTCGGTCATGTTGATTCTTTTATTCATAGTATTTCTGCCTGTCATGCGGTTTATTGTCCGGACGAGTCTTTTTCGGGAAGGATATCCGTCAGCATCATTCCCATCAGGATTTCCGCCACCGTCCAGCCGGATTCGCAGCAGTTCGCCGCCCAGCCGACATCGTGCGGGCAGCCGTAAGCCTCCTCCAAATCCATATCGAAAGCCCGGCACCAGGCGCCGTTGATCAAAGGGTTCGACGAATACATCTGAGTGCGGATATAGAAGGTGACGACGTTTTTCCAGAGATCGCGGAAATACCTATCGTTCGTGGCATAATAAGCGTAGGCAAAGCCGATCGGCAGCCAGTTCATCGAGTAGAGCGAGTCGGTGACCGGGTCGCCGTTTTCGGTCAGCAGCGAACATTCGCCGGTCGATTCCCGGCTGCAGGACGCCTTGTAGCCGGTGTCCCATTCCCGGTAGCCGCCGAAAGGATGCCGGTTTTTTTCGAGGTCATTCGTCACTCTGTAAAGGAATTCCCTGTGCTTTTCCTCTCCGGTCGCGTCACAGAGCGCAGCGAGCGGGAAGATAAGGCGGCACATCTCCTGCGTTTCGCTCTGTTCCCGGCGGGTTTCCGGGTAGAGCGACATAATAGTTTCAAGCCCCTTCCGGGCGGTTTCGAGGTATTCTGTCTTGCCGCACTTTTTGTAAGCCAGCAGCAGCGCCGCAAGATAATACGCGGTATAATGAGCGCTCGGCAGGCCGTGATCGCTTTCTCTTATCTCTTCAAGCTTCCGCGCGTCGAGATTCCAGATGTCATAGCGCGCGTGCGGCAGCCCGTCGCGGCAGGTGACGCCGACGAGGAAGTCGAGGCAGGAGCAGATGTCGGCGAAAAACCGCTCGTCGTCCATATAAAGCGCGCACAGCAGCGCTGGGAAAACAGCTCTTGCCGCGTCGTCGGGATAGCAGACGTTCCAGGCATCGTAGCTCCAGCGCATCATCCCGTAAAAGGGGTCTTTTCGGATAACAAATACTTTGTGCATGAATTTCCGGATGTTCTCCGCGATGCCGATATGATATTTGTCGCCGGTCAGACGGCCGTACATATAAAATGCGCCGGCGGCTTCGCCGCAGCAGTCGTTTCTGACGGTATCTGCCGTCAGCTGTTTCGCGTCGGGCAGAATGTTGTGCCGGACGCCTTCGCGGATGCCGCCGCAGCCGCCGTCGACAAGGAAGCCGCGAAGCCAGCGGATGCCGTTTTCGACCGCCGTTTTCCTTGCGGTCTCCCATTCGGCGGGGTCATTCAGATCCGCATCGGTTCCGTATCGCACGACCGGTTCCGGCATATACCGAGGTTCGCTGCCGGTCAAAAACCGGCAGATGTATTTCACCGGCTTTTCCCAATTCCCGCGCGGGGCGAATCTTGCCTTGTTGAAATTCCGCATATTGAACAGCGCCCAGAGGATGTTTTCGCCGATTTTAAACATGCCGGGTCTGCTGTTTTTGAGGATTTCGTCGGGAGCCATATCGGTGTGCGTATGCGCGATGATCTGTTCTTTAAAGACGAGCAGCGGCGTCGTCCCCGGCACCGAAAACCAGGGGGTTATGAGCTGCCCGGCTTCATCGTCTAAAAGATCCCCCGTCTTAAGTCCGGGGATTCCCTCTTCGCTGTCCGGCTCAATATATATCAGCCGGCTGCGGGTCGTGTCGACAGGACCCGCGGAATAGATCGAGCGGAAGGCGCCGATGGATTCAAGGAAAATCCTTTTCCCCCCGTCCGCTTCATTTTCCAGCTTCAGGCGCAGGCGGGCGTCGAGCGTCATGCCGCCGTCGCCGAGTACGCAGAATGCGTCATATCCGCAGATATCGCCTCTTATCGCCTCGTCAAACGACAAGATTTCCGTCTGCGCGGGGCAGCTGAGCAGCACGTCCGCAAGGTCGCAGGATTCGTTTGTAATAATGAGAAGCTTAATGGTGTTAAATCCCCCTCATTTTCATTTATTTTTGTACCGAATACATCTTAACAAAATCGCGGTTTTATGTCAATACCCGCGGCAGATATTTTTACAATACTTTATTAAAACGGACAATATTAATTTTGCCGGGATGTGATATAATGGTATCATAAATGTGACTTTTTCGCGGCGGATACGAATTTCGGAAGGAAATCGACATATGAATCAAATAATCGGAATAATCGGAATTATCGAAGACAACCATAACCTGACAGTTTTCGATATCCGCTTGCTTGACAGTCATTTCGGCACGGAAATTTATAAAATCGATACCGACAAGGGCGAATATATCGTGAAAGCGATGCCGTCCGGCATGGAACTATCCGAATGCGAAGGGCTTGTAACCGAGTATCTTGCGGGCAAAGAGATTAAAACGGCGCGTCTCCGCAGAAGCAGACAAGGCGGCTTTATTGTCAAGGCTTCCGACAGGCAGATTACGGTTCAGGAATTTATTAAAGGCAGAACTTATGAAGTCAGCACAGCGCCGGATTGGCTGATGACAAAGTCGGCGGAAACGCTCGGCAAAATCAATGCGGTTCTTTCGGAATATGACGTTAAAGCGATGCCGTATCTTCTTTATTTTTGGCATTGTATCTGCAACTACGTGCCCGGCGAGCTGCCGAACATTCCCGAAAGCTATAAACCGACGGCAATTCTGATACAAAAGCTCCTTGCGTGGCTTTATGACAATGTTGACCGGCTGTCGAATGACCTGTCCTCCCGGAAATTGAACCGGCACAATTAATCGCGGCAGGACAAAGTTCCGCCGAATATCCGTAATTTGATTTTACAGGAGATATCATCATGCTTACAAAAGACGAAGTCCGCGCCGCGATTCGCTTCGGATATCCGCCCCGCCCGCCGCGCGCGTTCATAAAGCCGTATTATAAAGAAACGTGGGGAATCGCAAAGGAACACGACGTCGACGTCTGGCTTCACACCTGCGGCTGCGTCACCAAAATCATCGGCGACCTCATCGAATGCGGGCTGTCGGTGCTGCACCCAATACAGAAGCGCACGATGGACTGGGACGAGGTTGCGAGGGACTGGAAGGGCAAAATCACCTTCTGGGTCGGCATGGACGTTCAGGACACGCTTATCAACGGCACTCCGGAAGACGTCCGCCGGGAAGTCCGCCTGATGCGCGACACCTTCAACTCGCCGGAGGGCGGGTTCATCTACGCGGCGGGGAACGGGATTGTCGGGGGTACGCCGATAGAGAATATTGAGGCGTTTCTGGAGGAGATATTGGTGTATGGGTATAAAGCAGAATAAGTGAAAAACAGAAAAAGTCTCCCGCGGGGGGCTTTTTGGAGTGTTTTATGTTAAGGAGTGTTGTGGGATCACCCCCGCGTGTGCGGGAAAGACGCAGCTGAAAAGGAATTCATCGTTCCAGTACCAGGATCACCCCCGCGTGTGCGGGAAAGACCTTCTTTTGCGTAGGCATCGCGCGCCGTCTGCAGGATCACCCCCGCGTGTGCGGGAAAGACTAAATTTATAGAATTCTTCGGTGTTTCCGCAGAGGATCACCCCCGCGTGTGCGGGAAAGACGGGAGAAAATAATGTACCGCGACGGTATACGGGGGATCACCCCCGCGTGTGCGGGAAAGACGTTCGTGCGCTGCCGAATTACGACCGCGATATAGGATCACCCCCGCGTGTGCGGGAAAGACGCGGAAATTCGGGATTTAAGGAAACCAGTATAAGGATCACCCCCGCGTGTGCGGGAAAGACATTCAACGCCGTTTATTATAATAGTTTTTTCCAGGATCACCCCCGCGTGTGCGGGAAAGACAACACAAAAAAACCGGTATGTTCCCGGCAGCTAGGATCACCCCCGCGTGTGCGGGAAAGACGAGTACGATGTTTTTGTAAGAAGGCAATAAATAGGATCACCCCCGCGTGTGCGGGAAAGACAACA
>JAAZGC010000002.1 GCA_012511425.1 Clostridiales bacterium
ATAAAGGAAAGGAAGATATCTTCATGCGTCATTGAGGGACGGCGGCATTTCGCATCGAAGTTGAGTCCGCCGGTCGTGAATCCGCCGGCTTTCAGCACTTCAAGCATTGCAAGGGTAGTATCATAAACATTAGTCGGGAACTGGTCGGTGTCCCAGCCCAAGTTGGGATCTCCCTGGTTCGCGTCGATGGAGCCGAGAGCGTCGTTTATCCGGGCAACAACCAGCTCGTGCTGGAAGGTATGCTGAGAGAGTGTCGCATGGTTCGCTTCTATGTTCAGCTTGAAATCGGATGTAAGGTTGTATTTGCGCAGGAATGCGAGAACCGTCGATGCATCGAAATCATACTGATGCTTTGTCGGTTCCTTCGGCTTCGGTTCGATGTAGAAGCAGCCGTTAAAGCCGTTTGCGCGGCCGTAATCTCTCGAAAGGGTGAGCAGCCGTGCTAAGTTGTCAAGCTCAAGCCCCATGTCGGTGTTTAGCAGGGTGTCATACCCCTCTCTGCCGCCCCAGAATACATATCCTTCTCCGCCGAAAGCTACGGTAATGTCGATAGCTTTCTTTATCTGCGCCGCAGCATATGCGAATATATTGGCATCACAGGAAGTTCCCGCGCCGTGGGCATATCTCGGATTGCTGAAAAGATTGGCGGTTCCCCAGAGGCATTTGATGCCGGTTTTGTCCATTTCCTCTTTTACAAGCGGGACTACGGCGTCAAGATTTTTGTGGAAGGATGCGAGGTCGGCTCCTTCAGGCGCAAGATCCTTGTCGTGGAAGCAGAAATAGCCTATACCGAGTTTCTGCATCAGTTCAAAGGCGGCAGGAACTCTCTTTTTCGCAACTGCCATGTCGGAGACCGCTCCGAATTTCTTGTCCATCGTTCCGACGCCGAACATATCCGTGCCGTCGGCTACCATGGTGTGCCACCAGGCCATGGCAAATCTCAGATGCTCCCGCATCGTCTTTCCGGCTATTACCTTATCCGCATCGTATTGCTTAAAGGAGAGCGGGTTCTTGGATTTTTTGCCTTCGTATTTGATTATCGGTATTTCAGGGAAGAATTCCATAATTATTCCTTTCGTTTACATGAATTCTGTGTTGAAGTCATTATATCACAGCGGGGCGCTTCTGTCAATCGGTTTTCGCAAATAAAAAAGGGCAGTCGCAAAACTGCCCGGGAAAATTATTTTCAGCCTTCGGCTGCGGTTTCGACAGCCTGACTTGCGCACCATTCGCGAGTAATAATGCTCAGAACAGATTTCTCGATATTTTCCTTGCCCACTGCGTTTTCGTAAGCTTTCAGATCTTCATAACCGCTCTGCTTTGCAAGGTCGGCGCCCCTGGTCTTATAATCGCTGTCGGAAACGGTAATGTTTTCGGCGCGTGCGATCGCATTCAGACACATTTCGCCCTTAACTGCTTCCTTTGCATACATGGCAACATAGGAAAGGAAAGAGTTGGTATCCGAACCCTGATAGTTCATGATATATTCGTCAAGCGTTGCGTTGTATTGCGAGGCAAGCGACTTGTAATATGTTACCATCTGGTTGTAGGATGCCTTGACTTCCTTTTCCGGATACTTGATTACCGCAGTTTCTGAAACGATTTTCGTCCAGACATTATTTTCCTTTATGGTCTTGCGCAGGTATGCTTTATAGCTGTCAAGGGTATCATAACCGTTTTCAAGCGAGGCGATAAACGCATCGTTCAGCTCGGGAAGGGTTTTGTGCTTGATTGAGTTGAGCGTAATCGAGAATTCGGCAGTCTTTCCGGCGACCTCTGTGTTCGCGTAATCTTCGGGAAAAGTGCAGGGAACTATTTTGTTCTCGCCGACCTTCATGCCGACGATGCCGTCTTCAAAGCCGTCGATATAACCGCCCTCTCCGAGGGTAACATCCTGAGCGGCTGCGGTACCGCCTTCAAAAGCGACGCCGTCGATGGTACCTGCATAATCGATATTAACGATATCGGCAAGCGCGGCGGGGCGGTCGGTGATGTCTTCGGTAGCGGCTTTCTGTTCGAGCAGAGAGTCAAGCTGCGACTGAACCTGCGAATCGATATCGGCGGCGGCGACTTCAACGCCTTTGTAGTTGCCGAGGGTAATATATTCCGAAAGATCATAGTTGTATGACTTACCGCAGGAAGAAAGAGCGGTTAACATAATGGCGCAGACTAAAAGCGCGGCGCCGAGGCGGAGTTGTTTCATTTTGGATAGATTCCTTTCGTGATGAGTGTATTAATTGCGATTATAATGAAAATAACTATATATTTATATCATATTCGGGGTTAAAAGTAAAGCGAAAAATGTTAATTTTCAGTTTACATCCGTTCTCCGGCAATAACGGCAAGTAATAAAGACAGGCATTAATTCCTCTCTTTAAGGAAAACGATTTTTCAGCCGCCGAGATAAGCTTTTTTAACCGAATTGTCGGCAAGCAGTGTCCTGGCGCTGTCGCTCATGACTATCCGTCCGGTTTCCAGCACATAACCCCGGTCTGCTATCGCAAGCGCCATGTTTGCGTTCTGCTCGACAAGGAGTATTGTAGTCCCGTTTCGGTTCATCAGTCGGATTATGTCGAAAATCTGGTCGACGAGTATCGGTGCAAGTCCCATTGACGGCTCGTCGAGCATGATAAGCTTCGGTTTTGCCATCAGCGCCCGTCCCATCGCAAGCATCTGCTGTTCGCCGCCGGAAAGCGTCGCCGCAACCTGGCGCCGGCGCTCCTTCAGTCTCGGAAACTGTTCGAATACTATCTCCATAAGCCTCGGTATTTCCGACGATTTGACGGTATACCCGCCCATCTCTAGGTTTTCTTCGACAGTAAGCTGAGAAAACACCCTCCGCCCTTCCGGAACATAGGTGATTCCTTTTGAGATCAGTTTATAAGATTCGACGGTGCTTATTTCTTCATCCATAAAGCTGACGGAACCGGTTTTAGAGCGCATCATGCTGGAAACTGTTTTTAGTATTGTCGATTTTCCGGCGCCGTTCGCGCCGATAAGCGTTACGATCTCACCTTCGTTTACTTCAAAGCTGACATCTTTTATAGCATGTATTGCGCCGTAGTAAACATTTATGTTACTGACTTTCAGCATATTCATATTAATGCCTCCATCAGATGCCGGAAGCAGAGCCGGTGCGCGAACGCCCCAGATATGCTTCGATAACTTCGGGATTGTTCTGTATGTCGGAAGCCGTTCCCTTAGCGATAATCCGTCCGTAGTTCAGAACGGCGACCCCCTCGCAGATTCCCATAACCAGCTTCATGTCATGCTCGATAATAAGTATCGCGATTTCGAATTTGTCTCGGATATTTACAATCGCTTCCATTAAAGTTTCGGTTTCCGACGGATTCATTCCTGCCGCCGGCTCGTCAAGCAGCAGAAGGCTCGGATTTGTCGCAAGCGCTCTTACTATTTCAAGGCGCCGCTGCGCTCCGTAGGGGAGAGAACCGGCTTCATCGTCTGCCATATCCTGCATATCAAAGATGGATAGCAGCTCAAGCGCCATTTCGTGGGCGATTCTTTCCTGCTTCCAGTATCTCGGCAGCCGCAGAATCGAATCGAGCATATTGTACGGCGTCCGGTTGTGAAGGCCGATCTTTACATTGTCTTCAACGGAGAGCTTGTCAAAAAGCCGTATGTTCTGAAAAGTACGAGCAACTCCGGCGCGGCTGATCGCCGCGGTATCCATTCCGCTTGTGTCTTTGCCGTCGAGCATTATGATTCCCGAAGACGGCGGATAGACTTTGGTTATAAGGTTGAAAATCGTGGTTTTCCCGGCGCCGTTGGGACCGATCAGCCCGACTATC
>JAAZGC010000153.1 GCA_012511425.1 Clostridiales bacterium
AGCGGAACGGCGCGCTTAATTAAGGAACCGTAAGTCATCTTTGTTACCTCGTTTAAGTATGAATCGTTTTATTCTTCATTCTTCTTCGTCGAGTATTCCGGTGCCGCCCGTCAGCAGCCTGATGACATTTTCAAGGTCGTCGTTGTCTTTGTAGTCAATTATAACGCGGCGGGAACGCTTTGTCGCAGTTACCCGGACGCGGCGGTCGAGCCGCTTTGAAAGCCGTTTTGAAACTTCGCGGGCGTATCGCTGCCAGCTTTCGTTATCGGCTTCCTGCTTTTTCCCGGCGCTTTTTTCGAGGATGTTTTTAACAAGCTTCTCGACGGAGCGGACGGAGAGTCCCTCGTCCGCGATCCTTTGGGCAAGCCGGTCTATCTCGTCTCCGTCTTCCGAGTCTCCCCGAAGCGGCAGCAGCGCCCTTGCATGGCCTTCGGATATAAGCCCGCGGCGGAGCAGATTGAGCGTCTCGTCAGGCAGGTCGAGCAGTCTTATCAGGTTGGATATCGCCGAACGGCTTCTGCCGACGCGGCGGGCAAGCTCCTCCTGCTTAAGTCCGGTTTCGAGCAGCACTCTGTATGCATCGGCTTCTTCTACCGGGTTTAAGTCTTCGCGCTGGATGTTCTCGATAAGCGCCATCTCGGCGGCTTCGATCTCATCGGCTTCGACCGCGATGCAGGGAAGTTCGGCAAGTCCGGCCATCTTTGCCGCTCTCCACCGCCGCTCCCCGGCGATTATGCTGTAAAAGCCGTCCTCCCGCTGCCGCACGATAAGCGGCTGGATTATCCCCTGCGCCGCTATCGAATCGGCAAGTGAGGAGAGTGCGGAAAGCTCGAAGGTTTTTCGGGGCTGGTCGGTTCGGGGAAGCAATTCCGCCGCGGAAAGCATCAAAACCGTTTTCCCGCCGCTCTGCCGGGCTGTTTCTTCGAATATCGCTTCAAGCCCGCGTCCGAGACCGCGCCTCGAATTGGGTGTTTTCGCCATTATTATCGTCTCCGAAATATCATTAATTGGTTATTATGCACATTACTCATCCGACCTGAACCACGGAAAGCAGCTCAGACGCACCCGCTGACAGCCCATCGGACGCAGAAGCAGCGGCACGTCTTCCCCGTCGGGAACATGCACGGGGGACTGCGGCACCGGGTCTATCGTGTTTTTGATGCTCATTCCCCATTCTATCGGGCGTCCCCAGGCTTTAAGCGTTATCGGCGCGCCATCGGCTGTAAAGGGCAGACTGCCCGCCGGTTTTTTATTTTCGACGGTTATCGGCTTTGAAAGGTTCAGCGCATAGGCATATGGGGTTTTTGTCATAACATCCCAGTCCGACCACTCGTTTCCGGCTTTGTCGATATGCCTGTCGGCTTCGATCCATTCCTCTTCAAGCGCGAGCGAATAGGTCAGCGGACCGCAGTCAACGCAAACGCAGTCGCCGTTTTGCGGGAAATGCCGCAGCCTGATTTTCGGCCGGAATCTGATTAAAACTTCATCGTCTTTCCAGGCGCGGAGTACCTCAAGCAGATTTCCCTGCCCTTCGGCCGACCAGTCCTTGCCGTTTATATTGATTTCAAGACCGTCGCTCCAGTCGGGAATGCGGAAATATACGGCAAAAATCGCGCCGTCGGAGGTGACTTTAAAGCGGACGGTGTTTTCGAACGGGTAGTCGGTTTCCTCAACAATCCTTACCGGATGCGAGTCGACATTCGTTTCAAGCTCGCAGGGGCAGTAGCTCCATGCGGTAAGGTCATGTCCGGTGCCGTCGGGGGCTTCCGAATGCAAAAACGCCGTATTAACGAAACTCGGCCAGAGCATTCCCGCGTTATGCTGACAGCAGCGATAACCGAAGGCGGTATAGCGGGTCTGCATCCTTTGGTTTGTATAGTCGTGGGTCTCGGCGTCAAGGGTGAGCTGATTCGGCGCCGTAAGGTAATGGAGCGCATTGTGGTCGGGGGTAAAAGCCGCCGGGGCGGAATTGAAAATCACGTCCTCGATGCGGTCGGAGTATAAAGGGTCTCCGGTTACGCAGGACATCACCATAAAGCTGTTCACGATCTCCGCCATTGCGCAGGTTTCAAATCCCTGCCGTGGGTCGTGCTTGCCCTCACGGGTTCTCTCATCGGCGGCATAAACGCCGCCCGGCATCTGTCCCCAGCGCCGGATGTGCTCGTCATAGAGCCGTTCCGATTTAAGGATATCCGCCTCGTCCCGGGAGAATTTCCAATAGGAGGCCGAATATCTGAAGCGCTGCGCAAAATTCACCACGTGCGCGTTGATATTGTCCGCTTCATCGCCTTCCTGCGACAAATATACTTTGTAAAATCTCCCGGCAAGCTTCGGAAGACTCTCGTCCCCGGTAAGGGCATAAAGCCTTGACAGCAGTGGGATCATATCGCCGCAGCGCTGATACTGAATAACTCCCTGCCAGTTTTTCCAGCCGCCGGAAATGAACTGATCATCCGGCAAATTCATGCAGAAACGGCAGAAATCAAGCAGCAGCCGCAGGGCGCGGCGGTCGGAGGTGTATTCGTAATAATCGAAGAGAAGGTCGCCGATCACCATGTGCGGCCAGATGTCGCAGAAGACTCCGCGTTCCGGTTCGGCGTTTTTCAGCACCTGAGGACCGAACCATCCGTCCGGCTCGGCGGAATTGATCAGGGTGTTTATATATTTAATGCAGGTGTCGTAAAGCGCTTCGCAGTCGGACATAACCGCCAGGCGAAATGCGCCGCGCAGCCAATACGCCTGCTCTTCCCATGCCGATCTGAAATACGGCTCGTCTGCCCGTCCGGTATCGCGGCGGAGATCCTCCGTTGTATATTCCGGGCAGAGCCAGCCGTTGTCGGATTTGAGAAAATCGCTTATATCGCCTAATTTTCCCGTCATTCCGCCTGCCGCGAGAGATATCTGCTCTTTCAGCCAGCCGCGCGGCTTTATGCTTCCGAGCGGCAGCGGGACGGTGGGGACATCGGCTCCCCGGGGGAACCTGCTTCTTTCGGCAGCCGAATAGCTGCTGCCGTCCGGCTCTCCGCCTCCGATCCTGAACTTTTTCCGTACAGTCATTCTGAACCTCCCCATGGTTATCGGGTGATGGACGGATATGTTATATCTTTAGATTTTTAATTGCAATTACCGACAACAGGTAAACAGTCGATTACCTTGGAGTTTTCGGCGCGGGAATGCGCTCCTTGAATTCGGCGCAGAATTCGCGATAGGCAATTGCGCCGGTTGACGAAGGATCGTAATACATCGCCGGCATACCGTAGCTCGGCGCTTCGGAAAGCCGGACATTGCGACCGATATATGTCTTAAAAAGCTTGTCGGGATAGTATTTTTCAAGCTCGTCAATGACCTGCCCAGTCAGATTCAGCCGGCGGTTGTACATTGTAATGAGAATTCCGCCGATCGTAAGCCGGGGGTTGTAAAGTCTTTTCACCTGCTGAACCGTTGCGGTGAGCTGGCTGAGCCCTTCGAGGGCATAATATTCGCACTGCATCGGAATTATCACTGCGTCGGAAGCGCAAAGGCCGTTCAGCGTGAGTATGCCGAGCGACGGCGGGCAGTCGATTATAATATACGAATAATGCCCGCTTATCTCCGCAAGCGCCGACGAAAGCAGCGCAAAACGGTTTTCAAGCGACGGAAGTTCAAGCTCGGCGGCGGCAAGGTCGATGGTCGAGGGGATTATATCGAGACCGGCAAAACCCGTAGGGCGAACCGCATCCGGGGCTCTCGTGCGCCCGATCAGAAGATCGTACGAGGTGCCGGAGACTCCTTTTTTCGAGATTCCGACGCCGCTGGTCGTGCTGCCCTGCGGATCGATGTCGCAAAGCAGAGTTCGAGCGCCGGAAGCGCCCAATTCTGCCGCAAGATTGACCGCCGAGGTGGTTTTCCCGACCCCGCCCTTCTGGTTTGCAAAGCAGA
>JAAZGC010000154.1 GCA_012511425.1 Clostridiales bacterium
CATCAGACTCTGAAAGGCAATCGGAAGGGTGAGTGCGAAAAGCCTTTTTAAAAAATCTCTGTCGGAAAAAAGTTTATCGCGCATAAATTCATCTTTCTGAAAACAAAGCGTACGGGGGATATTATACACGATTCCGGCGAATAAAGCAAGCAGTTCGGGTTAATTCTTTTTTGCGGATTCTTCCCGAGGATGTTATATATTGAGATTACATACAAAACTCTTGCATTTTACAAAACGTAATGATATAATAAATATAACCCGCTTTACATGAAACATACAAATCAGTCCTTTCGGGGTGAATCCAAATGCAGAATTTTAAAAAATGGATCGAAAATTTCTGGTACCATTATAAATGGCAGACCGTTCTCGTCGTCTCTTTTCTTACTTTCATAATCATAGCCGTCACGCAGATGGCTACCAAGGACAAGATCGACGTAAACGTCTTCTATACCGGCCCTTATGTCTTCTCCCCGCGGGAGATCGGGCAGGTCGAGGAGGCGTATGAAGCCATGATGTCGATCGATTACAACGGCGACGGCGAAAAGGGCGCCGAATTCACGAATATCGTCCTGCTGACCGAGGAACAGGTCAAGCAGGTCCGGGAAGCGTCAAAGTCGGGCGGCAACTCTCCCGATATCGTCGACAACATAGTCATCGACGCAAACGCCCTCCGCGAGGCGGAAAATGTTTTCAATCAGCAGATATTCGCCGGTCAGGTGCTGGTCTGCATGATGGATCCATATTGGTATAACGAAGTCAAAAAAGCCGGCGGCTGGTGCAAGCTCACCGATGTGCTCGGCTATAAGCCGGAGTTCGCCGTTGACGACTTTTCGGTGCTGCTGAAGGACATGAAGTTCGCTCAGTATTTCAAAGTCTTTGCCCGCCTGCCGGAAGACACGGTGCTGGCGCTGAGGACAATTTCTACCGTCTCGAGCTTCACTCATAAGGAGAAGGAGCAGGAGAGATGGGGGTGGAACGCCGAGATGATGCGCGACCTGTTCTTGTTCGAGTTCCCCGAGGGCTACGATCCCGAAGCGCTCGAGTACGATCCCGGGACGGAAGCTGCCGCCGCCCCGGCGGGCTGATGTTAAACTGCATATTAATCATGTTTGAACCTTCTTTTTATGTGATTATATTCACGTATTTACTGTTGACAAAACACTTTTTGTAAGGTATAATTTATCTAATAACGGTCTATGACCATGGAGGAAAATATGAAAAGAACTCTTGTTTCGACACTTATTTGCTCGCTTCTGCTTTGTGCAGCAATGGCGCTGTCGGTATTCGCCGCAACCACTCCGATCAGCGTTCCGAAAGCGACCCCGACCATCGACGGCGAAATAGATGCCCTCGAATGGAACCGCGACAACTACATCGAGTTGGACAGCTCCAACTGCCAGGCATGGGCAGGAGAGATCATCGACAAGGTAACCTTCTACTATTACTGGGATGACAATGCGCTTTACTGCGCAGCCAAGGTAATTGACGAAGACGTCAACCTCTGCTATGACGGCGACTCGCCCTATACCCTCGACTGCTTCCAGATTGCTCTGAATCCCGGAAATCTTATTCCCGAAGGAGACCAGGGAATCTTCTTCTCGATGGGTGTTACCGACACCGGCAATGTGGAAGTCCAGCGTCATAACTACGAAGACGGGCTTATTACCGAAAACTGCACCGGCAAAGGCAAGACCAATGCCGACGGCTGGCAGCTCGAGCTTATGATCCCGTGGGATCAGATTAATGTCCTCGACACCAAGTTCACCCCCTCCGTGGGATACAAGCTCGACGCCATTATCTGTCTGCTTGACCGCGACGACGGCGGCGGAACCACCAACGCCTTCAAAACGGTTCTCCCCGACGGCGATGTCAACGACTTCACCGTAGCCTCCTATGCGCTTACCCTTACTCTCGAAGAGGAAAAGGCAGCCGAAGAAGTCATTTCAATCGAAGAAGAAGCAGCCCCCGCGGAAGCAGCTCCGGCGGAAGCCGCAGCAGAGACCCCTGCTCCGGTTGCCGAAGCAGCCGCTCCCGCACCGGCACCGGCTCCGCAGACATCGGATGTATCGGGTATCGTTATACTCGCTGCAGCCGCCGCTCTTTCCTGCGCCGTTGTAATCAGGAAGCGCGGATAATTTAATCTCCGAACAACAAGGCAGACGCTCTTTTGCGCCTGCCTTTTTTTAGTGTTGTTTATAGGTTAAAATGAAAAGATGAATAAAATACATCTATGCGCTATACCGGCAGCGACGGCACCCCCGGCGTAGTTTCGGGTGAATCGGATACAAGTGAAGCCGTCCGGGGTAATTTTAGTTTAGGCTTAACCTTGTTTTGCTATAATAAAATATATGTCCCGCGATTTTTTAAAATCAAACATACTTGCTCGCCTGCAAATTGAACAGACGCGCATATACGCCATTTTTCCTGAGTAAATCAAAGTGCGAGCCCTGTTCGATGATATGTCCGTCGCCGAGGACAAGTATCTTGTCGGCAAGCGTGGTATTTGAAAGCCGGTGAGAGATCGTAACCGAGCTCTTTCCTTCGCTCAGGTGATAGAGCTTTTCGAATATTCTGTCTTCCGAGATCGGATCGAGAGCCGCGGACGGTTCGTCAAGAACCATGAATTCGCTTTCCGGTCTGATATCGATAAATCCCGAAGCTCACTCATACGAGTATTGTCAACCAGAAAACTGTTTATATCGGTCATCAGTCCGCTTGCCTGTTCGCGGAGCCTTGTTATCATGCTCAGATTATACTGCAAGTCACCTATGCCGATATTCTTTGATACGACATCGTAAACCGATATGACAAGCATCAAGAACTCGCCCGATACATTGAGAATCAGAATCCCGGTATTTATGATATTATGCCGGATGTCCTCTTTTTTATTTATCCGGTAAAGCTTTCCCCGGATTTCTTTGTAGCGGTTTATAAAGAAGCCGCCGATGCCGTTAAGCTTGATTTCAAACTGAATATCGTTGTTGTAAAAAGCTTCGCTGTAATAATCCTTCTTTCGATTGTCGCGGAGCTGTTCTTTTTCCATTCTGAGCCGTTTTTCCGTATACCGATTGTTATAGATGGAATACGGGATCAGAAGCGCCATTGCGGCAAGACCTATCCACCATTTGTATGCGATTACGGCGATAAGTGCGGCGGCGATGCTGATTATTTCGGATATAATACTGAATATCTGCCACGGCATGTTATATATGATATCATAACTGTTTCTTGCTTGCCGCACCTTATCGCCCAATGAAGCCGAATCGAAAAACGATAAATCAACGCGCGAAGTCTTATCTATCATCACGTTATCGATATAAAAAATCAGTTCATAAATATAACAGTCAGAAATGTATACATCAAACCGCAAAAGCAGCTGCTCGGAGATTATCAGCGCAAGATATATTATAAGGTATTTTATGACGGTATCGGATGATATTTCGGAATAGGCGATTCCGTTAAGAATTTCTTTCCAGAACCAGATATTTATAAGCGGTATAAAAGTCGTGGACAGCAATATCAGGCACTTCAATAAAAAATATTTTTTTGAAGCAATAAAGCCCGTCTTGATGCCAAACCAGATGTTTTTTTGAAAGGCTGACAAAAGTTTCCGTGATTTTTTTCATTTACTCCGCCTCCTTTACCGTGTATTTTTCTTTCTGGAGGTTGTAGATCCTTGAATATAATCCGCCCGCAGACACAAGTTCTTCATGTCTGCCGCTCTCGACTATTTTTCCTTCGTCCAAAACGATGATCTTGTTTGATATACGCGCGGCGGATATGCGATGGGAGATCATTATTCCGGTTTTATTGCCGGAAATTTCTTCGAAATTCCTGAATATCCTGTCCACCGCTTCTGCGTCAAGCGCCGCGGACGGTTCGTCAAAGATGACGATCTGCGCATTTTTGAAGTATGCCCTCGAAAGCGCTGCCTTCTGCCACTGACCTTTTGAGAGTTCGGTGCCGTTGTCGTCAAAGTTCCGGCTCATATAGGAATCAAGTCCGTTTTTGAGTTTCGGTTTGATATCATCATACAATCCGCTTTGAACCAGCGCTTCGATTATCTCGGAATCTTTGTCGGCGCGGCTGTAATCGGATAAAGCGATATTATCCCGCAGCGTCAGCGGGTATTGCACAAAGTTCTGAAAAAGCGCGGAAAACAGTTTTCTTATATCCTTGATATCGTAATCCGACATCGGATAACCGTTTATCAGTATTCTGCCCGAATCAATCTCATATAATCCAAGCATCAGCTTGATTATTGTGGATTTTCCCGAACCGTTGATACACCAAACGAGCGGAATATGATATCGCATGAGTAAATGATTTAATGGCTTTCATATAGATACCGTAATATTTTAAATTGTGTTTTCGTTAACCCCGGTTTTATTCGGTTATTTTTTGTTCCGCTGTCTCGCCGTCCTCCTCAGCTTCACCATCCGTTTCATTCCCGTTTTCGCTGTCAGCATTACCGCCGCCGTCTCCTCCCGCTTCTCCCTCGGCCGAAACTTCCTCTTCCTCCCCCAAAGCGCCGCGCTCCGTCATATACACCGTTTCGGCAAACGGCGGATGCTTTTCCTGCCAGCGTCGGTCGAAGAATATCACTGCGGCGAGCAGCAGCAGTCCCGCGGCGCAGAGCCATGCGCCGATAATTAAGTTTTTCTGACGGTATTTAAACTCAACCTCGTGCCTGCCCTCGGTTATTGCGCAGGCAAGCAGAGCGTCGCCGGAGGTTCTGAATATCTCGGCTTTCTCTCCGTAGATATAGACCTGCCAGCCCTCGTCGTAGGGAATCGTGGTATAAAGCGTCGTCAGCCCCGAACCTTCCGGAATGTCGATATGCCCGTAAAGATGCGTGTCGGAAAATTTTTCTATGTTAAGCATCGCCCGGCGCAGCTTCGGCATCGTCTCCCGGAACAGTTCGGTGTCAAGGTAGTAGAAATATTTTGACGAATTGGCGATATAAAGATCCTCTTTTTCCATCTTGAGAGAGATGAAAACCTCCTCGTCCTGCTCGAAGGCGCCTAATTTTTGAATACAGTCAGAGTCGTTGCCGAGGATCGAGCCGAATTTAGTCCCGCCGATATAGATCGTACATTCGCGGGGATAGTCGGTGGGAACGAAGATGTAAATGTCGTTTTCGGCGCCTGCGCCTTTTATCTTCATCGATAACTTAGCATCGGATTTTCCGGCTTCCGGGGTGTATTTTTTATGCCCGGTCACGAAGCTGATATCGCAGTTGATGTAGTCGAGGTCGTCCGCCTTTATGTTCTTCCAAATCTCAACGGTGTCTTCCTCGCCCAGCATCGCGGTAATCATCGCGTTCATCAGCTCAAAGGGATTTTCCGGCTTGTAAAGGTCGAGGTCGCGGATAGCGTCGTCAGCGGCGTAGGCTATTTCAAGGTAATAGGGGTTTTTGTAGGCGTAAAGATCATTGTCGGGATCGCTGTCATAGGCTTCATAAAATTTTTCGTCAAGCTCCTCCTCAAATATGACGTATTTCAGCCCCAGAAGCGAATCGGAAACCGGCGTTCCGCCCAGAAACTTCGACCAGTTGGATTTCGACGCAAGTCCCAGCTGATTCAGATACTTCACTACGGCGGTAAACATCAGCGAAGATGAGTTGGAGATGCCGTTGTAGCCGAAAGCCATCGGGTCGTTTGTCTTGCGGTGGAAAGCCTTTTCCATCCGGAAAAAGGAGTCGTCCGAGTCAAGGATTCGGTTGAAAAGCGGGGTGCAGCGGTCCATATGCGTGACATAAGTCGTCCGCGAGGTGTATACCACGTCCTCATCAAGAGAGGTGGTATTCAGCAGCCCCGCTCCGAAAGCCTCAAGCGACATGCAAATTACCAGAAGCGCGGACGCCGAGCCGACGGCGGCCTTTTTTGTGCCGTAAAGCGAACCCAATATAGCCGCCCACATGGCAAGGCAGGCAATCGTCACCCACATGAACTTGAAATCGTTCAGAAACTCATAGTCGAATTTCTGTATAATCAGCGCCATAAGAGTCAGTGCGCCGCAGACCGCGAGCGGAGCTTTTGCGGGTATTCGCTGCTCGGCATAGGCGCAGAACGCCTTGTATCCGAACAGCACGACGAAGAATATCAGCATGAAGCTGTATCGGTAGTTGAGCCAGTTCGGCTTCTGCATGCCGTGCCAGAAGATGTCGATAGTCGAGCCGTTGAAGCAGAAGCTGAAGAAGAGCAGCGCAATCCCGCCCCAGACTTTTTCCCGTTTTTTGACGCCGGGCGTCATGAAATACAGCGGCAGCATTATAAGGGTCAGAGTGCCGCAGTAAACAAAGGGCAGTCCCTCCGGTCGGACGGTGTCGTAAGAGCCGGGGTAAAACTTAACCAGCAAGTCGAGGAAGTCAAAGCGCTGATTGAATGAATAATCGGGATTTGAAAAGGTGGTTTTACCGAACTGAAGGGAATACCATGTCGGAAGTATGATAACCGAGGCAATCATCGCGGCTATGACCGAGAGAATTATCATCCTCAGAAGCACCCGCAGAAAGTGATTTTTTACCCCCTCCGGGTTGCGCTCGAATTCCGAATAGGAAAAATAGCGGTATACGGCATAAAAAACCGCGAAGATGCACATCATGTAGCCGATGTAGAAATTGACTATCATCGCAAGCGCCAGCGCCGAGCAATAGAGGGTATTGCTGCGGCGGCGTATCATCCGCTCGATTCCGAGTACGAGCAGCGGCAGGATGATAAGCTCATCGATCCACATCGTATTGTGCGCCTGAACCACAGCGTAGGCGGAGAGGGCGTACATCGTCGAGAAAGTTATTATCCTCGAACGCTTCGTAAACGCGGTCTGATGCAGATAAAGCGCCATCGTGACCCCGCAGATGCCGCATTTTATGAGATGCATTGCCAGAAGCGCTTCGGTTATATGTATTTTCGGAAACAGCGCGACGATGGCGGATAAGGGCGACGCGATATAATAGGCGTAAATGCCCAGAAATTCGCCGCCGAGCGACCGCTCAAAGGTATATATCATCGAGTCGCCGTGTAGGATTATATTCCGGAGCTTTTCAAAAAAGGAAACATACTGACCGTTCAGGTCGAGCACCAGCACCGAATTTCCGCCGAAAGGATAAACCTGCATCGAAATGAAAATCAGCCACATGATAGCCGAAGGCAGCAGAAAAGCCCCGACAAGATAGCCGTATTCAGACTCCCGCAGCCGTTTCATTATCTTCGCAAACGGATTTCCCATCGGTTTTCTTTCTTTTTTCTTTGTCAAAATATCGGCATTAACCGCAGTATCGTTCATTATATCTCAGTCCTTTTCACCGTCGTTGTGACCAATAATTCAATTGGCTGTCCGTTTACCCGCTTTATGCTTCTTTCCAGCTTGACGCGGGGAATCATCATTTCGCGGCTGCAGCCGCAGCAGCAGACACCGATATCCGAGCCGATGCGGGTAACCCTGAACTCGGACGCGCCGCAGGGATGCGGCTTTTTCAGCGTCAGGATATCGCCTGCTTTAAGAGAGATAACTTTCATATATAAAAACGTGTATTTAAATACGCGGGAGGCGTTTCGGGAAAAGGCTTCTCCCGCCGCCGCCTTTTCCGGTTCATTTGATAATATTATATCACTAACGGTTGCTTTTGTAAACCATTTCACTCAAAAATTGCCCGCCGAACCGCCGGCTGCGTTCATTTGAAATATAATTTACAAATATCTTTTGAAAACACCCATATTATATGCTATAATATTAGAATAGAATGGAAGTACTGTGCGGTTTTGTTTTTTATACGGCAAATCCGGTTAAAGGAATTATATTTTGAGAATATTCGGAGTCGACCCCGGATATGCCATCGCCGGCTGGGGGGTCGTTGATTATAAAGGCAGCAGCTTCAAAACCCTCGCTTACGGCGCGATAACGACAAAGGCGGGGGTAAAACCCGAGCGGCGGCTGCAGATAATATACGATGAACTCACCCGGCTGCTTATGCTGTATAAGCCGGAAGCGCTGGCGGTGGAGGAGCTTTTTTTCAATACCAACCAGAAGACCGCCATCGTCGTTGCCGAAGCACGCGGAGTTATACTGCTTGCGGCGCAAAACTCAGGCATCGAGATATTTGAATATACCCCGCTGCAGGTAAAACAATCGGTCGTCGGTTACGGCCGCGCCGAAAAGTCGCAGGTCATAACGATGACAACCAAGCTGCTCGGCTTAAAGGAGGCTCCGAAGCCGGACGACGCCGCCGACGCGCTTGCGATAGCCGTCTGCCACGCGCACACCGGCAGCTCAAGGATAGCCGCATTTTTCAACCGAACAAATTAAGGAAAATTATATAAAATGATTGCACAGCTTACGGGAGAAATTATCTCCACAAGCCTTAATTCCTGTGTTTTAGACGTCGGAGGGGTGGGATTTCTGCTTACCGTCTCGACCAACACCCTGAACGAGATCTCCGGTAAAAAGGGCGAGAAGATACGGCTTTTTACCCACTTGGCCGTCCGCGAAGATGCGCTCGAGTTCTACGGCTTTGCCTTCCGCGACGAGCTTGCCGCCTTTAAAATGCTGATAACGGTATCCGGGATCGGCGCAAAATCAGCGATAGCCGTTCTAAGCGCTCTTACGCCGGAAAAGTTCGCTTTGGCCGTTACGACGGAGGACTCAAAGGCGCTTTCAAGGGCGCCGGGCGTCGGCGCAAGAACCGCGGCAAGAATAATACTTGAGCTAAAAGACAAGGTAGCCAAGGAATTCGGCGCAAAGGATACCGGCGCACCCGCCTTCGAAACGGCAGACAAAGCCGGCAGCTCGGATGTATCCGACGCGGTGAACACCTTAATGGTGTTGGGCTATTCAAGGTCGGAGGCGATATCGGCGCTTGCCGGACTTTCCGGCATGACGCTTGAAGAGATGATAAAGGCGGCGCTCAAAAAGCTGTCTTCAATCGGATGATTAATTTATATAAACTCGGACGGGAGGCGATATAATGGGAAGAACCGGTTTTCTTGACGAAGAGAACGGCATCGGCTTTGCCGATTTCGAAAATCGAATAGTCAGCTCCGCCGAGTCGCCGGAGGATTCTCAGGCAGAACTTTCCCTCCGCCCGAAGACCCTTGACGAATACATCGGGCAGACCAAAGCCAAAGAAAATTTAAAAATATACATCGATGCCGCGAAGCTGAGAGGGGAAACCCTCGACCATGTGCTGTTATACGGCCCGCCGGGACTCGGAAAAACCACCCTTGCCAATATAATTGCGGCGGAATTAGGCTCTAACATCCGCGTGACTTCGGGTCCGGCAATCGAAAAAGCCGGCGATCTTGCGGCGCTGCTGACAAACTTAGCCGAGCGAGACCTGCTTTTTATCGACGAGATTCACCGGCTTCAGCGGACGGTAGAGGAGATACTCTATCCCGCGATGGAGGACTACGCCCTCGATATTATCATCGGCAAAGGGCCGGCTGCCCGCAGCATCAGGCTTGACCTTCCCCGATTCACATTAATAGGCGCCACCACCCGCGCCGGGCAGATATCGGCGCCGCTGCGCGACCGATTCGGCGTTATCTTAAAACTTGAATACTACTCGCCTGACGAGCTGTGTTCTATTGTGACACGCTCCGCCGGGATTTTAAATATAGAAATAGACAAAACCGGCGCTTATGAAATTGCCTCCCGCTCCCGCGGCACCCCCCGCATTGCAAACCGCCTGCTCCGGCGGATACGCGACTTTGCGCAGGTCAAGGGAAGCGGCGTAATTGACATCGAAATCGCCGATTTCGCCCTCAGGGCGCTTGAGATAGATAAATTAGGCCTCGACGGCATCGACCGCCGCATGCTCACATCGATAATCAAAAACTATAACGGCGGACCCGTCGGCCTCGACACCCTCGCCGCAACGATAGGCGAAGAGGCGATCACGATTGAAGACGTATACGAGCCGTATCTCATGCAGATAGGCTACCTTGCTCGTACCCCCCGCGGACGCTGCGCGACCGAGCTTGCATATGAACACCTCGGAATCAAGTTCAACCGCCAATCCTCATCCGACTCGGGGCAGATAAGCGTTTTTGACGCTTCGGAGGACAACTGAATTGAGCATTCTGATATCCGACGGATGGAAAGACTACGAGCTTATCGACTGCGACAGCGGCGAGCGGCTGGAGCGCTGGGGAGAATATATCCTCATCCGCCCCGACCCGCAGGTTGTCTGGAAAGGCATGAAGTCATCCCCTCTCTGGAAATCCGCCGACGGAGTTTATCTCCGCTCAAACCGCGGAGGCGGAAAATGGGGCGGCGGCAAATCGGGACGGACAGTTCCCGAAGAGTGGGAAGTCAGCTACAGAGGTCTCCGGCTGATCTGCCGCCCGACCGGCTTCAAGCATACCGGCATCTTTCCGGAGCAGGCGACAAACTGGGACTGGGCGTCGGAGCTTATCAAAAACGCCGGACGCCCGATAAGAGTATTGAATCTTTTCGCCTACACCGGCGCCGCCACCTGCGCCTGTGCGCTTGCGGGAGCAGAAGTCTGCCATGTCGACGCTGCGAAGGGAATGGTCTCGCAGGCGCGGCGCAACGCTGCTCTCTGCGGGCTTGAAAACGCCAAAATAAGATATATCGTCGACGACTGCCTGAAATTCCTCGAGCGGGAAATCCGCCGCGGCAGCCGCTACGACGCGGTTATAATGGACCCGCCGTCATACGGCAGAGGTCCCGGCGGCGAGCTCTGGAAGCTGGAAGACAGCATAACCGAGCTTGTTGAATTAGCCGTCGGCGTACTGACCGACGAGCCGCTTTTTATGCTTATTAATTCCTACACCACCGGGCTTTCCTCTTCGGCGACCGGATATATTCTTTTGTCGATTCTGAAAAAGCGTTTTCCCGGTATTCGGGGAAAGAGCCGATGCGAGGAGCTGGGACTGCCGGTCACGGCAAGCGGACTTGTGCTGCCGTGCGGAGCGTCCGCCCGCTGGCAGGCTGAGTGAAACAAACTTATTTTAATATGAATGACAATACAACACCCTATATAACCCTCCGCAATGTCAACTTCTCGTATGAGCTTGAAGAAGGCGTTAAGCTGAGCGCGCTTAAGAACATAAACCTTGATATATATAAAGGCGAATTCGTCGCCGTTCTCGGCCATAACGGCTCCGGCAAATCTACGCTGGCAAAGCTTCTGAACATGATACTTACGCCCGATTCGGGGACTATCATTGTCGACGGCAAAGACATAACCTCAAAGGATATGACCGAAGACGACGTGTTCGATGTGCGCCGACATGTAGGCATGGTTTTCCAGAACCCGGACAACCAGCTCGTTGCAACGATAGTTGAGGAAGATATCGCGTTCGGCTGTGAAAATCTCGGCATTCCGCCGAAGGAGATACGGCAGAGGGTAGACGACGCTCTGAAAACGGTAGGCATGACCGAATTCGCCCGCCATGAGCCGCATCAGCTCTCCGGCGGACAGAAGCAGCGCATCGCCATTGCCGGCATAATAGCAATGCTTCCCGACACCATAATCTTCGACGAATCGACCGCAATGCTCGATCCCGCCGGCAGGGACGAAGTCATGAAAACGATCTCCTCCCTCAACCGCGACCGCGGCATCACCGTGCTGCACATAACCCACAACATGAGCGAAGCCATCGAAGCCGACCGTGTTATAGTGATAAACGACGGCGAAGTTTATATGGACGGAACACCCGCCGAGGTGTTTTCGCAGGTGGAAAAGCTGAAAAGCGTCGGCCTTGACGTGCCTCAGGTAACCGAGCTTATCTGGCGGCTGAAAAAACTCGGCTGCCCGGTATCCGCCGATGCGCTGAGTCCGGAGGCGGCAGCGGAGGCGCTGCTTCCCCTGTTAAAAGTATAAGCGGCAGAGCCGCATTTAATTAAATGTCTGAATTAATTCTCACAAACGTAAGCTATATATACAGCGCCGGCACTCCCTTTGAAAAAAAGGCTCTCGACGGCGTCAATATTAAATTCCGTCCCGGCGTGATAACCGGACTTATCGGCCATACTGGTTCGGGAAAGTCGACCCTGGTTCAGCTGCTGAACGGACTTTTAAAGCCGACTTCCGGCACGGTTGCCCTTGACGGCAAGGATATCTGGTCGGAGCCGAAGAAGATCCGGGATGTCAGATTCCGGGTAGGTCTTTGCTTTCAATACCCCGAATATCAGCTCTTTGAAGAAACCGTCAGGCGGGATATCGCTTTCGGTCCGCGCAACCGCGGGCTTTCCGAAGCGGAAGTCGCTTTTAAAGTTCATGAAGCGGCGGATTTTGTCGGTCTTGCGCCGTCCCTGCTCGATAAAAGCCCGTTTGAGCTGTCCGGCGGCGAGAAACGCCGCGTTGCAATTGCCGGGATACTTGCGATGGATCCGGATATACTTGTTTTGGATGAACCGGCCGCTGGTCTCGACCCTGTCGGGCGGGAAGATATCTTCGGCGGAGTCCGCCGCTATCAGAAGGAGCGACAAAAGACGGTCATAATCGTCAGCCACTCGATGGAGGATATGGCGAGATACAGCGACGATCTGGTCGTAATGAACGGCGCCGAGATATTCATGACCGGCACCACCGCCGAGATCTTCCGTCAGGCGGAAACCCTTGTAAAAGTCGGCCTTGACGTGCCGCAGATAACAAGGCTTGTAAACCTGCTCCGCAAAAACGGCGTCGCCCTCGAAGGAGATATCTTTACCGTCGACGCAGCCTGCGAAGCGATAGCGGCGAAACTTGGCCTTGCCAAAACCGGGAGGGAAGCGGTATGCTGAAAGAAATTACTCTCGGTCAGTTTTTCCCCGGCAGCTCGCCGCTCCACAAAACCGACCCGCGGGCAAAGATAATCCTTACTTTGATCTATATAGTCGGCATCTTTACGGCAAAAAACGTTTTTGCGTTCCTTTTTGTAATATTGTTTACCCTGTTTCTGGTCGCGATTTCAAAAATCCCGCTCAAAATCATTCTGAAGGGAATGAAGCCGATTATCTATGTCATCGCATTCACGGCGGTCATCAATATCTTCTGGACAAAAGGGGAAACTCCGCTTTTTGAATTCGGTATCATCCGAGTTTACCCGGAAGGACTGAAATTCGCCGGGCTTATGATAATTCGGATAATCGCCCTGCTTGCCGGCACCGGAGTGGTACTCACATATACCACATCTCCGATCGCCCTGACGGACGGCCTCGAGCGGCTGCTCGCTCCTTTGAAAAAGCTGAAAATGCCGGTTCATGAGTTTTCGATGATGATGACCATCGCCCTCCGCTTTATCCCGACCCTGATCGAAGAAACAGACAAGATAATGTCGGCGCAGAAAGCGAGAGGCGCGGATTTTTCGCAGGGAAGCCTGATAAACCGCGCAAAGGCGCTGATACCGGTCATGATACCGCTTTTTGTTTCGGCTTTCCGCCGCGCCGACGACCTCGCCGTCGCGATGGAGTGCCGCTGCTACCGCGGGGACATCGGACGGACAAGGATGACCGAGCTGCATATGAAGCCGCTTGATTGGCTGATGGTTCTGGTTTTCATGATTTTCATCGCGGGGATAATATTGCTCAACATTTTCGCCCCCGGATTTTCGATATGAAGAAGCTGCTGCTGACCATTTCCTATGTCGGCACCGGTTTCTGCGGCTGGCAGGTTCAGGCGGACGGACTCAGGACGGTTCAGGCAACGGTTCAGGACGCGATCGAAGCCGTTTACGGCGAGCGCCATGATCTGACAGGATGCAGCCGCACCGACGCCGGCGTTCATGCAAAGGCCTTCCGCGCGGCGTATGTACTGCCGGATGATTCGCCGGATATCCCGCTCGAAAGACTTCCGCTGGCGCTGAATCTTAAGCTGCCGTATGACTGCGCCGTTATAAAGGCGGAAGATGTCCCCCTCCCCTTTCATCCGAGATATGACGCGGTTTACAAAGAATATAAATATATTTTTGAAGATACCGTCCACCGCGACCCGTTCATGAATAAGCGCTGCTGGCACTTCCACCGCCCGCTTGACGAATCCGCCATGGACGCGGCGTCAAAGGCGTTTCTGGGCACTCATGATTTCTCCGCTTTCATGTCGACAGGCGGGAAGATCGAAGATACCGCAAGAACCGTTACCAACATCTCGGTCAGCCGCGAAAACGGCTTTGTCACAATGACGATACGAGCCGACGGCTATCTTTATAACATGGTAAGAATAATCGCCGGAACGCTGGCAATGGCGTCATACGGCAAAATAAACCCGTCCGAGCTGCCTTCGATAATCGCATCCGGCGACAGAAACAAGGCCGGAATGACGGCGCCGCCGGAAGGACTTTACCTGACCGAAGTCGGCTATCTCGAAGGATTTGCAAAACTTAAGCGATAACTCAGTAAAAATAAAAGGAGGTGAGAGCATGGCAGAAGAAAAAACCGCCGGAGCGAAGCCGGCAAAACCGCATATTAAATTCCCGCGCATACCGTCGCGCTTTATGCGCAGAGGCGACAGCTATTCGTCCTATTGGGGCGGGATAGCGTTCAGAATCAAGCTCGCAAGGTATCTCTTGCTCACCGCTCTCATCATCTTTTTGGTTGTTATGATCTTTGCTTACCACAGCGATCTGACGCTTGAAAACCTCCAGTATATGATGCGCTACCTCAACACCGACAGCCCGGAATATACCGGAAGATACAGAACGATCTACTTCAACCAGTCGGACAAGCTGCAGGTCGGCTCCTATAAGGGCGAACTCGCGGTTGTCGACGAAAAATCCGTCACCCTTTACAATATGCTCGGCAACTCGACTTTGACCTATTCGATCAATATGCAGACGCCGATGCTGCTCACTTCCGACCGCTATATGCTGGTTTACGGTCTGGGGGAAAACACATTTACCGTATCCAACGCATTTTCAAAGATATACAGCGAAACGCTCGAGTATCCCATCTGGGGCGCTTCGATATCCGACAATCTGTTCGCCATAGTGTCAAACACGATGGAATACCGCTCGGCGGTCACGATATATGATTCGAGCTTCCGCAAAATCTCGGTTATTTATAAAGACAAGCTTGTCATGGACACGGTTTTCCGCGATGACAGCCGAGTTGCGATGCTCTCTGTTTACAACGAGAACGGCGGCTTCATGACCGAGCTGATGATCTTCGATCCACGCTCGGAAACGCCGCTCAGCGTGCAGACGCTGCAGGGAGAAATGGGCTGCCGCGTCGGCTGGCTCGACGGCGGAGGAGTTGTCGTGCTGACAGATTCCGCTCTTCACTTTTACGACAGGAACTTCGAGCCGGTTTCAACATTTGACTTTGAAGGAAAGGTACCGCAGCGCTGCGCTCTCTCCCCCAGAGGAGCCGATGTGGTCTTCTCGCAGAACATCATCGGCTCGGGAGAGCTTGTCGTTATGCTCGACCGCGAGGGAAACAAACTCAGCGAAGTCGGCCTTGACGGTCAGATTCTCGATTTGGTCTCATATGAAGACAGGATTTACGCTCTTTTCGACTCCAAGATCATTCGCATAAGGACTGCCGACGGCGGCATATCCGAGGCGGAGATTGAAAGCGGCGGGAAAAGGATGCTCAGAAAGGACGCGCTGACCCTTATAGTGGCATATTCCCAGCGGGTCAAGATGTACCGCCCCGAGGAACTTTTCCCGGAAGTCGGCGCCGCAGTTCTCGAAACGACGGCAGCCGAGCCTCCGGAGGCCGGACATCCGAGAGATGATCTCTATCAGGCCGAACCCGGCACGACCGAAGAGCTTACATATGCCCCCGAGGAAAATCCGGACACAGTCCCGGAAGAACTTCCCGAGGAAGAAACCTGGGCGGAGGACGACATCTGATGGCGGCAACGATAGACCTTGTCATAGCCCTGATATTTGTCTTTGCCGTGATATACGGAATTATAAGAGGCTTTATCGGCTCCGTTTCCTGGATATTCTCCCTGATTGCCGCATTCGGGGCTGCATTGCTGCTTACCCCCGTTTTATCGGCTCTGCTCTATGACGGATTTATATTTACCCGTGTCTCGGAAGCTATTGAGACTGCCGCGGCAGGGCTTTTCAGCGGGGATACCGGTCTTGCAAAGCTGTTTGAAGAAAAGCCGGATGTCTTTATGGATATACTCAGACGTTTCGGCGCAGCCGCCGCCGCGCTTGAAGAATATTACGGCGCGCTTGACGGTCTGGGTACGGAAACGGCAAAAATCCTTGTCAGAGACGCGATAGCCGATCCGGTGGCAAGGCTGCTCTCAAACGCCGTCTCGTACTTGATAATCTTTTCGCTTGTGCTGCTCATAACCAAGCTGATATTCAAGCAGCTCAACCGCGCGGTAAATGCAACTCCTCTCGGAGCCGTAAACCGCGTTCTGGGCGCCTGCTTCGGAGTTTTATGGAGCTATCTTTTAATATCGCTGATAGTTGTCATACTTCGGGAAGCCTGGCCCGCCTTCTGCGCGATGCAGCCGGATTTGTTCAGTCCGGGTCAGCTCGAAAACTCATTTATTGCACATTTTTTACTCAACCATAATATTTATTCCGGCGCGTCGGATAAGCTCCTCGCGCTGTATAATATAAGTTAATACGTAAACACCGGAAAAGCGGATGAAGCATTTCCGCTTCCGGCAGGAAAGCATTATCCCCGCAGGGGAAGAGGAGACCATTGGAACTTTGTTCAAGATGCCACAAGCGCGTAGCTGTGGTCTACATATCACATATTGAAAACGGGCGCACCGTAAACGAAGGCATCTGCCTCAAATGCGCCAAGGAATTAGGAATTAAGTCGGTCGATGACATCATGAAGAAGATGGGTATCACCGACGAAGAACTCGACCGCGTCGACGAGGAGATGAACAGCATATTCGGGCCCGATTCTCAGGGAAATCCGAATCTGCCCGACAACGCTCCGGGAGACCCCGAAGACGGCGAGGAAGGCCGGGCGCCGACCATCGACTTCCGCAGCTTTTTGGGCGGCGGAAATCCGATGCAGGACCCCCGGAGCAAGCCGGGAGAACGCCAGAAAAACCAGAAAGGCGGCAACCCGAAGCGCAAATTCCTTGAACAGTATTGCCGCTCGCTCAACCAGAAAGTCATCGACGGCAAGATGGACAGTATCGTCGGACGCGAAAAAGAGCTTGAGCGGGTAATAGGCATACTCTGCCGCCGCCAGAAAAACAATCCCTGCCTTATCGGCGAGCCGGGCGTCGGCAAAACCGCGATAGCCGAAGCTCTGGCGCAGAGAATTGTCGCCGGAGAAGTGCCGTATAAACTGAGGGATAAAGAGGTTCACTTAGTTGACCTTACCGCCATAGTCGCAGGTACTCAGTTCAGAGGTCAGTTTGAAACGAGAATGAAGGGGCTGATCGACGAAGTGCGGGCTTTGGGCAATATAATCCTTGTCATCGACGAAGTACATTCCATCGTCGGCGCAGGCGACGCCGAAGGCTCCATGAACGCCGCCAATATCCTGAAGCCCGCCCTTTCCCGCGGCGAAATTCAGGTAATAGGCGCGACAACGCTCAACGAATACCGCAAATACATCGAGAAGGATTCCGCCCTCGAGCGCCGCTTCCAGCCGGTCATAATCGAGGAGCCTTCTATCGATGACACCGTCGAAATACTCCGCGGCATAAAGCATTATTATGAGGAATTTCACGGAATAAAGATTCCGGAGGAGACGCTCAGACGAATTGTCGTCCTCTCCGAGCGTTATATAACCGACCGTTACCTGCCGGATAAGGCGATAGATCTGCTTGACGAAGCGGCTTCATATAAATCGCTCAACACTCCCGAGATCGGGCGCAGCCTTGAACTCAGCGACAATCTCGCCGCGCTCAAAAAGGAGCAGAGCGATATAGAAGCTTCAAACGAGACCGATCCCGAAAAGCAGGATGCGCAATACAAGCGCATTGCCGAGGTCAAGGTCGAAGCGCTCAAAACGCAGAACGAGCTTGATAAACTCAAGCCGGCGCTCGAATCGGCGGAACTGACGCTCGGCGACCTTGCGCAGGTCATCGAAATCTGGACGGGTGTTCCCGCTTCCAACATCACCGAGCATGAATTCCACCGCATAGACAAGCTTGCGGACAGGCTGAAATCCCGACTGATAGGTCAGGATCAGGCGGTAGACGCAGTGGCGAGAGCCATCAAGCGCGGCCGCGCCGGAGTTGCATATAAGCGCAAGCCGGTCAGCTTCATCTTCGCAGGCCCGACGGGCGTCGGAAAAACCGAGCTTGTAAAGCAGCTTGCCCTCGATCTGTTCGATTCGCCGGAGACACTTATCCGCCTCGATATGTCGGAATTTATGGAAAAATTCAGCGTTTCAAGGATCATCGGCGCCCCTCCCGGATATGTCGGATATGACGAAGCCGGTCAGCTTACCGAGAAGATCCGCCGCAAGCCTTATTCGGTGGTGCTTTTCGACGAGATCGAAAAAGCACATCCGGACGTGCTGAATATCCTTTTACAGATACTCGACGACGGCCGCATCACCGACGCGCAGGGCAGAGTTGTCAATTTCGAAAATACGGTTATCGTAATGACGACAAACGCGGGTTCGGTCAACGTCACAAACCGGGCCGGTTTCGGCGGCGATACAATGCAGCAGAATGAAGACCGGACAATGAAGGCGCTGAATGAATTTCTCCGCCCCGAGTTCATAAACCGCGTTGACGAGATTGTGACCTTCCGTCAGCTTTCAAAGGAAGACTTTGTTAAGATAGCCGCCCTTATGCTGGGCGATCTCAAAGCTACCCTCGCGGAGAAAGACATCGGCTTTGCCTGGACGGAGGAAGCCGCGCAAAAGATCGCCGATGACAGCTATTCAACGAAATTCGGCGCGAGAAATATGCGCCGATATATTCAGACAAATGTCGAAGATAAAGCTGCGGAGATAATAATCAACGCCGCCGAAGCCGAAGTCGGAGAGCTTTCGCTTTTCGTCCGCGACGGCTCGCTTGTTCTCGAATCTGTCAAAAGCTGATTTTTAATAACATTAATATAAGAATCGCCTTACAGCCGTAGGAGCGGAAGCTTCTCCGGCGCAACCGGGGACACCCCCCTATTAACTGATGGATAAATGGTATGACCACACGCCGGAGCAGATCGCCGAACGGTTAAGCGCCGACACAGAAAATGGTCTGCGCCGGGAGGAAGCCGAGCGGAGGCTTAAAGCGAACGGCCCGAATATCATATACCCGGTGCCGAAAGGTGCGTTTAAAGCCTATCTGGGCCATGTGATGACCGACAGCATGTCGATATTGCTGCTGCTCACGGCGCTTATTCAGGTGTCGCTCGAGCGCAGCGCGGCCGCCATAGCGCTCATCTGCGTGCTCGTGCTGAACTATATTGCCTCGATAATCATATACATCAAGGCTCAGCATGTGCTGGAAGATACGGCTTCCGGCGCTCTTCCCGCCGCCAGGGTGCTGCGGGAAGGAGTGCTTTATACGATACGCTCCGAGCAACTCGTTGCCGGGGATATCATTTTTGTCGCCGCCGGCGATGTCGTCCCCGCCGACTGCCGTCTTCTGGAAGCGAAGGATCTGTATGCCTTCGAAGCGCCGCTGACCGGCATTCCCCGGGCGCAGAAGAAGGACGCCTCCTTCCGTGAATTCCGCGAGATCGAAGTCAAAGACCGGAAGAATATGCTCTTCGCCTCGACAATCCTCACCCGCGGAACCGGGAAAGCTATAGTAGTTGCCAGCGGCGAGGATCAGCTCGTCTGCCGCGAGGGAAAAGCCGAGACTCTGACCCGCCACGAGTCGTTGCCGGTAATAGCCACGCTTCGCAGCTACTGCTCTGCGTGGAGCCTCTGCATGATAATCCTCGTTTTCGCGCTGACCGTCATCGGCGCTGTCACGGGACTGCGGACGCGGGGATTTTTCGACGTTTTCCTTACCGGGCTTTCGCTTGCCGTCGCTTCGATGTCGGAGCTGTATACTGCTTTCGGATATATCATCATTGCCAGCGGCATTTACAACGCCGTCAATCAATTCGACGCACCGAACACCGGGGCGCTTATCCGCAATGTCGGCTCGCTCGAAAAGCTCAAAGACATAAACACGATAATCATCCCCAAAGAGGGAATTCTGACTTTAAACGAGCAGTCGGTCGAAGCTGCGTTCAGCGGGGGGGTTGAATATACACGTGATGTCCCGCATTTCGTAAAACGCTGTGCGATGCTGATGAAATTCGCAGTGGTTTCGACCGCGCTATACGGAAGAAACAAGCTTTCCGCCGAAAAAGCCGCCTCGGGAGACGTATCCCCGGCTTACCGCGGAGAGGAAGAAGCGATAATTTCCTCCGCCGAGAAGATGAAGCTTTATAACGTCGCCCTCGACCGCGACTATCCCATTCTCGACCATATGAAAGCAGGAGGCAGCTCCCGCTTCGAAACCTCCCTTGTCGGAAACTTCGCCGTCGATAATTTGGGCAACGGAATAGACGGCATCTCGGACGACGCGAGGGCGCACGAAGCCGGAGAAGATTATCTTGTCATTTTAAGAGGCGAGCTTTCGGCCGTATTGGCACGCTGCCGCACCTATTCGCTCAACGGAGCGCAGGTGCCGCTCGATATGGCGGCGCTGAACGAGATACGCATCTCGGCTCTGTCGCGCAGCCGCGCCGCATACAGGGTTGTCGGCATCGCATCTAAAACCACCTCAGACACTGACCTTACCCGCATCGAAAAGCTGCAGAACGACCTTAATTTTGAGGGATATCTGGCTATCCGCGAGCCGCTGCTGCCGGGTGCGGCGAAGAATATGTCAAGGCTTGCCGATGCCCGTATACGGGTGATAATGCTCTGCGACGACAGCTCGGAAAACAACTTGCAGCTTGCAAAAACGGTCGGCGTCGCCAACAATTCGACCGACATCATTTCATCAAAGCAGATGGATCGGCTTTCCGACGGAATGCTGAGGACAAATATCCACACATATCGTGTCTACGAAGGGCTGCGCGTCGATCAGAAGTATAAGCTGGTAAACTTCCTCAAAGAAGAGGGAGATAACGTGCTTTATCTCGGTCAGGACCTTGATGAAACCGGCGTAATGCGCCAATCGGGAGTAAGCGCCTGCCGCAGCGGCACCATTTCGATGGAAGCGCGGAAATCCCGCTTCTTTTCAAAAAATAAGCCGCCGGTAAAGGCGGCGGGCGACAGCCGCAAAGCCGGCTGCGAAGCGCTGAAATTTATCTCCGACGTCATAGTCTCGGACGGAGATACCGACGGCCGCGGAGCCTTCAACGCCCTCGTCGGCGCAATATCCACGGCGAAGGTGATATACAAAAACATCCTGCGGATGGTGCAATACCTGATAACTTCGCAGCTTGCAAGGCTCTTTATTGTACTCTATTCGGTCATTGTCCGCTATGAGATGATGACGCCGACCCAGGTTATCTTTACCGGGCTTGTCGTTGACTTTGCGGCGGTGCTGATAATCGCCTTCGAGCGTCCGGAATACGACATACTCAAAAGCCGGGAAAACACAGATGAGCGGCTGAAAAACCCATTCGCCCATAACATGACCTGCCTCGGGTTCGGCCTATTCTGGGCGGCATCGGCGATTGCCGCGCCGTATCTTGCGAATTCCACCGCGCTGTTCACCTCTCTTTCATCATCTCAAACCGGATGCGCCGTCTTCCTCGGCTTCATAATGTCACAGCTCATCGCGATGAACGAGACTATGAAGGACAAGAGCATTTTTATGCCGAGCGTGAAGTTCAACTTTATCAACGGCGGTTTCTTCCTTGCCGCAGTCGCTTTTGTCGCGCTTTCGATGCTCACTCCGCTCGGTTCCCCCTTCGGGATAGTGCCGCTGCCGCCCGTCGGCTGGCTCTGCGCGCTGCTGCCCCCGGCGGTGCTGATGCTGGTATATGAGATATTCAAGCTGATATCAAACGTCTATCATCAGAGCAGAAATAATTGAGACAAAAAACCGGCATCGGGAAACTGCCCGATGCCGGAACTTTTTTATTGCGGAGATTTTATCATAGCGAGCAGCGCCTGATCATAGAGCTGCCATTTATCGCCGTTTTTGATAAGTGTAATGCGTTTCGGAGATTCTGCGCCGGAGGATATAAGTTCAAGTGTCGCGTGTCCCGATCGGTCGTAAGCCGCTTTGCCGGCTGTAACGGTCAGGGTATAAGGCTCTGACGGCGTGTAGCCGTTTTCGGGAGCCGATCCGGTGAAGTAAGAGAATGGAATTGATTCCTTTCCCGCAAGCCTGTCGCGGAGGAACTGCCGCTCAAAGGGGGTATAAGCGGAGCCTTTCAGCGCCCCGAGCATTTCGTGGCAGTCGTCCTTTGAGTTCCTGTACCGGCAGAGAGCGGCGACCGTCAGCGCTGCGCAGCGGAAGGGAGAAGACAGGTCAGCTATCGAAAGCCCTTCAAGCTCGGCGCGGTTTTGAGGAAGGGCGCCGAACACATATGTATACGAGCTGTCGGAATTCCGGATCTCTTCTGCTGCCGATAATTCCTGTTGTTCAACCGGCGCATCCTTTGGATTTTCCGGCGGTTCGGCAGCTTTTACCGGCTGCGAATTCATCGGGCGCGGGAAATCTTTTATTCCGGTTTTTTTCGGACTTATCGCTTCTCTTATTTTGTTTTCCGCAGTCTCCGCCGCCGCTTTGGCTTTGTCGGCTGCGGTATTGACCACCGTGTCGGAAAGCTGCTTTCCGGTTTTTCCTATGTTCTCTTTAAGCGCTGAACCGGCGGTATCGGCCGCTTCTTTAGCCGTGTTTCTTATGGCTTTGCCGGCTTTTTTCAATATATCGTCAATAGGGGTCATAATTATTTCCTTTCCGGTCAAATTAAGCACGGATTATGCATATATCTGATAAAGGCGCCGAGCGGCGCCTTTATTCATGTTTGTAAAGTTGTCAGAAACGACCGCTCGAGCCGCCGTGGCTGGTGCCGGAGCTGCTGGTGTGAGTTGATGAGCCTCCTCCGCTGCTGCCGCTGCTCGATGATTCGACGCGGGGGACATGGGTCACGCGGCGGTAAAGGAAGGTGTCATTTGCATTATAAAGGTTGAAGCTGTCTTTGCGCTGATATTGATTTGCCCTCGACTGAAAACGCCTGGTTTTCAGCTTGCTCTTCATGCTCCCGGTGATTCCCAGGGCGGGAATGAAACCGCCCAGCAGGCAGAGGGGCAGAAACTTCCAGCTGAGAGTCGGGCGGGGAAGATTGTGAATGTCATACGGATCTCCCGTCTCTGCCTGAACGAGGAACTCATCGCAGAGATTCGCAAATTCAAGGAAGGCTCCGCCGTAGTCTCCGCCGGAAAGATAAGGAACTACCTTCTCCATGATATATTCCTGGCCTGCATCGGTAAAATACGGAATTCCCTTGCCGGTAGTCGTAATGTGCCATTCCCGGGTGTCCATCGCAAGCAGGAACATTACTCCGCTGTTGTCATCGCCCTGCCCGTAGCCGTTATAATCGTAAAAGTCGTCGGTGTAGTCGGTTACGCCCTGGTAATCATGCGAATCCACCGTTACGACGGCGATGTCAAATCCGTGCTTGCGGCTGAGCTCGTTGAGCCGTGCTTCGACTTCGGTGCGCTCGGTATTCGAGAGAATTCCAGCATCGTCGACAAGCAGAGGGCGCTGTCTGTCTTCGGGAATTGTTCTTGTTTCCCCGGAATTGCCCGAGCCGTCAGCTGTAGCAAAACCGCGTTCGGTGAGTATTCTTTCAAATTCCGAAAACACCGCTGCAACCGCATCGTAATATGTCTCAGGCTTGTCGTACGCATTATACAAAGCCTCCATATCGCCGTCGGTGAATTCAGGGGCGATGGTCTGGCTGACCCAGGTTATCACGCTGTCGGAGGTCACGACCATTATCATTCCCGGATCGCTGCCGCCGCGGGAAGCAAACACGCTTTTTGCGTAGCCGTCGGTTTCTTCGAGAGTTACTTCGGATATATCGAAGTAGCATTCTATGCCGAATCTGTCGTATATCGCCTGAGCCTGCGCATCAAGCGCAGTCATGCTTTCCTCGGAGAAGTACTGATCGCTTGATGCGAATACATACTGCTTTCCGGCGGCAAAGGAGGGCGCTGCGGCGGAAAAGATAAGTGCGATAAGAAAAGCCGAAATCAGAGTGAGCGCAGCAATCGGCGTTGTTTTTCGATTATTTCTTTTCATCTCGGCAGCCTCCTTACAGTACAAATTTGACAAGCAGCGAGAGGACGGCGAAGATGCCCAGACCCCAGGCCATAGCAAGACCGAACAGATAAGCGAAATACTTGCCGCGGTCAACCGGCAGGTCGTCGCCGACGAATTTTCCGGTCTGCCCGTTCATTGCGAAGGTGTATCGCTTGCCGTTATAGTTTGTGTTGAGCAGCCAGACCGGGTACAGCGCATAGTGATAGGTGCCGTTGTCAAACTGAACATGAGAGCTTTCGACAACAACCCCGCCGAAATCCTTTGTAGTGGCTCTGAAGGCGTCTTCGGTGCTCTTTTTGATTCTGTCGTTTGCGCGGTCGATGCTTTCGTCGGCTGTAACGTCGTATTTGTCGGCGAAGAAGCCGGAGAGATAGGCGGTGTTGAAATCAACGGCTTCGTTGAAATTGTACGGCTCCAGCGACTCCATCAGGTCGTCTGCCATCTTTTTCGAGCCGTCAACCGGAACGCAGTCAAAGGAAACGGTTCCGGTGCGCATAAGGGCGAAATACTCGGTGGAAGTCCAGTCTTCGCCGTTTGAATACCAGCTTTTGGTCTTCGTTCCCTTGAATTTCATGTCGGCGTATACGTCGGCGTTGAAGAGCCAGAAGGGAACATAGATACCCTTTATCTCGTCGATGTGATTCGCGTTTTTGAAGATCTTCGGAAGCAGCGTTTTGCCCTGATAAAATTTCAGCAGGTTTGCCTTTGCGGCGTTCTTGTCCAGCTTGAACGGGATGACATAATCGGGGCGGAGAGCGCCGGTGAAATTTGTCATCATTATCGCGTGGTTGCCGCAGTAGGGGCAGGAAGAGGCTCCGGTGTTGGCGTCGCCGATTATTTCGCCTGCGCAGGAATTGCAGATGTAGACCCGCATCCCTTCAGTTTCGCCTTCCCGCCACTCGTTGCCCTGCGAACCGCTCCAGCTCATCTGATCCGGCAGCTCGTTTGCAAGCTGAGCGTCGTGGTTTCTGACATTTTCGATGTCAAACTCGGTGTCGCAGTAGGGGCATTTCAACTTCTGCAGGGTGCTGTCAAACTCCACAGCGCCGCCGCAGTTCGGACATTTATGCTCGTATATGTTGGTATCCGGACGATCCAATTAAGTCAGCTCCTTTACAATGATATTTGTGGTGTCAGCCGTCGATTGCGACATATACCGTATAATCGGAATAGTCGCCGGGATAGCGGTATTCTCTCTGACAGGCCGCGTCGAGATAGACATCCCCGGGATTTTCGACGGCTTCGATCGGAAGATACTCCCAGTTATACGGCACCGCAATCCGGTATTCGTATTTATTCGCGGGATCGGCATCGGCGGTTTTGTAGATAACGGTAACGGTTCTGAGCGTCTGGTTCCATCCGCCCATATATGCGGCGTCATCTATCCTTGCGCCGTATTCGTATGAGGTGCGCTCGAAGTCAAACGTCAAATTATAAACCCCGGTCGCTTCACCCGATTCGCTGTAATCCTGATAGCCGAAGATCAGGCAGCGATCGGTCTTCATGCAGAGAAGGGTAGACGGGTCGATCGTATATCTGAAGCAGCCGAGTCCCTTTTCGCCGAGCTCAAAAGAGGTGTAAATCAATTCTTCGCCGCTTTTGCTTTCGATGCAGAGGCTGTCTTCGGGGAACATCTCTTTTGAACCCAGATCGGCGCTGTAATCAGTTCCGCCTCTCGGGTCTGAATAAGCGAGGATCCGGTTGGAGGTCGATGCGTCTTTTTTGTAAACGAAGTCCCTGAAAATGCCGCTGACAGCCTTTGATCCGTCGCCGTGTTTTGTGACAGCCAGCATGCATGGCGATTCGCCTCGCAGATAATACTGGGTCGTGGTGATCCCGTCGGGAGATTCGCCGGTTGTACGGATAGAATTTCTCCGCCCGAGAAGAGCCTTTAGGTTGTTTGCCCGGTTCAGCTCATCCGCTCCGATATCGGTATCCGGCAGGG
>JAAZGC010000155.1 GCA_012511425.1 Clostridiales bacterium
ATACCTTATCAAGCCGGACGGGGCTTACATCCCTTTCCTGACTTTTTCGGCGATGCTTGCCGGATTTGTTAAGGGATTGATCTGGAAATATGTATCGGTCAACTCTAAATCAAAAGTCAGAGCTCGCATTATAATCGCCTGCTGCCTGATTCTTTTGGGTGCATTCGGAGTTTTCAACACCATATCTCTTAACCGCGACGGCGTTATGTCGGGTGTTATCGCGAAAAAAGATAATCTGCCGACACGCGGCAAACTTTCTTCAATGGAATTAAGTGCGCAGACCGGGTTTATATCCGGACTTGCGCAGTATAATAACGATTTCATTACGATTTCCGAAGTCAGAACCGATGAAAGCTCTGTCGTTCTTCCGACCGCAGTTGTTATTGACGGCAGCAAAACAAATATCACCAAGCTCGGACCGGATGCATTCGCTTCAAGCGATGCTCTGACAGAGATATTCGTTCCGTCCTCGATTAATAAAATTGATGACTCTGCTTTCAAATCCGTTGAATCGAAAACCCTTACGCTTAAAGGCGAAAGCGGATCGGCAATCGAGAAATTCGCTTCCGACAACGGTTTTGCCTTTGCTACACAATCCGCTGAGCCTGTCACGATTGAACTCAGCTCCGAAAACTTAAGCGACGGCGTTTTCACCCTTTCCAACTCCGACACCTTTCGGAAATATCTTGCCGGATATATTAATTTCATGTGTATAGGTCTGATAATCGTTGCGGCAGCCGGAATTATTTTCGTTGCGGCAGATATACTTGTGACGCGGTTCGATAAAAAGAAACGCGAAACCGAAGGCGGAAGATCGAGCGATGCATTCAAGGTTTTTATAACGATATTCTCCTCCGGTTTGCTCTTAACCACAATCAACACCGAGATACTGAGGTGGTATCTGACCGCATGGAACGGGCGAAGCTTTATTATACTCTGGATTCCGAGGGTTATTGAGGAAATGCTGGTCTGCATGATCCAGGCGTATGTCATATCGATTCTCTACGGTGTTTATAAGTCGCGAATCGAACCGAATCCGAGATTTCGGAATCTTGTTAAATAAACACAATATAATAAGTGCCGAAGCTTTTGATTGATGATATCAGCTTCGGCACGTTTTATTTTTATTTCTTAATAAATCTGAGGTTTTTGCTGCCGTTCAATTTATGTTTTTTACCGTTAATGATAACGATAACGGGAATTGAGTTATCGTTTATCCGTTTGACTACGCATTTCGTTACTATGCCGTCAATCCATTCGGCGTCGACCGAATAGCCTCCGCGGGCGCGAAGACCTTTGAAGCTGCCGCTGCTCCATTCTTCGGGAAGAGCCGGAAGGAGCCTGATATATCCGTCATGGCTTTGGAGTAAAGCCTCGGCTATACCGGCGCAGCCGCCGAAATTTCCGTCGATTTGGAATGGCGGGTGGTTATCAAACATATTAGGGAGCGTGCTTTTTACAAGAAGAGCGTTTATGTTTTTATATACCTCATCGCTTTTGCCCAGTCTTGCGAAGAAATTGATCATCCAGGCGCGGCTCCAGCCGGTGTGGCCGCCGCCGTGTTTAAGTCTGTGTTCAATTACCTTTGCAGCTGCTTCAAAGAGTTCGGGGGTTCCTTCTTTTGTAATCTGAGCTGAGGGATGCAAGCCGTAAAGGTGCGACATATGCCGGTGACCCGGTTCGGCTTCTTCAAAGGGATGCTGCCACTCGAGTATTCTTCCGTCTTCTCCGATTTGATAGGGCGGAAGTTCCGCTTCCATTTTTCTCAGTTCCCTTGAAAATTCGCAGTCTATACCTAATATTTCTGCCGCATCGGCAGTATTAAGGAAGAGGTCACGGATTATGGCGTTATCCATCGTCGGACCGGAGCATACGCCGACCGCTTTTCCGGTTTTCGGGTCGATAAAAGAGTTTTCGGGCGAATTCGAAGGAGCTGTTACCAGATATCCGGTGTTCGGGTCATTTACAAGAAAATCTTTAAAGAAGAGAGCTGCGCCACGCATTACCGGATAATACCGTCTCAAAAATTCCTTGTCTCTGGTGAAAAGGAAATGCTCATAATAGTGCAGGCAGCACCAGGCTCCGGCGCACATAAACGATCCCCAGGACGGATGATCGCCTAATGCGGTAAACCCCCAAGGATTTGTAACTGTATGAGCGGTCCAGCCGCGGCAGTTATAAGCAATCTCGGCGGTTTTTTCACCCGGAACCGATATATCCTCTATATATCTGAAAAAGGGTTCCGCCAGATCCGACAGTCCGGTTGTCTCTGCCGGCCAGTAATTCATCTGGATATTAATATTTATATGATAATCGCAGTTCCAGGGGGCTCTGTATTCCTTGTTCCATATTCCCTGAAGGTTTGCCGGTAGCATTCCGCGAGACGATGAAATCAGCAGATACCGGCCGAACATAAAATATTTCTCGACAAGTCCGTTATCGTTTTCGGGGTTTCTAAGGCGGATATCGGTTGGTATGTCGTCTTTGTTTTCCCCGCCGAGATCAATAGTCGCCCTGTCGATCATCGAATTCATGTATTGCTTGTGAGCTTTGAGTATTTTGCTCCATCCAGCTGCCTGAGCTTTGTTGATAAGCTCACGGCATTCGGCTTCTAAATCGGCGTTGTCGCGCTTATACGCTGTCCTGATTGCGATATATATAAGGACTGCGCCTCTGCTTTTGGTTTTTCTGATAAGTCCGGAATATTTTAACGGAAGATAACCGCCGAAAGATATTTCATCTCCCGCGTAATCATAGTCAGCTCCGCTGCGTTCGTATTTAAGCTTAATGCCGTCAATAGCGCCCTCGATTCTTATTGCAACTACATTGTAACGATAAGATACAAGGCATGTCCGGCTGCCGTTTTCAAATTCAGTATAAGCTATACCATCGCGAAGATCAAGTGAGCGTTTGTAATTTTCACCGATTATCGCATCGGGCTGGTCGATATACAAATCACCGGCGGTTGTATATGAACCGTATGCGGCGTCGGGACCGTGACTGCCTCTTCCGCGGCAGATAAGATATTTCTCGCAGAGCTGCTGTGCTTCCGTATATCTGCCTGCGAATATAAGCTTTCGCATTTCGCCGAGATGTTTTGCGGTTTCCGGATTATCGTTGTCATAAGTCCAGCCCGACCACATTGTCTCTTCATTTAGTTGTATTCTCTCTTTGTCAGTGCCGCCGAAAACCATTGCGCCCAAAATGCCGTTGCCAAGCGGGAGCGCCTCTTCCCAGACCTTTGCAGGCGAATTGTAGAATAGTTTATTGTCATTCATTTTGCTGCTCCTTTAAAATAACGCCGCGGCGACCGTATATTAAGCGATGCCGCGGCGTTATTAACATTCAGCGGAATCTCCGCCGGTAAATCATTACTTATAAAGAGGTCCGTATACTTCGCAAGCACGGTAATCGGCGCCTTCTTTATCAAAGGTACCGAAGGAGTTCCATGCATGCGGGCGATAGATCTTTTCTTCGGGAACGTTGTGCATGGAAACCGGGATGCGAAGCATCGATGCAAGGGTTATGATATCAGCTCCAACATGACCATAGCAGGAAGCGCCGTGGTTAGCGCCCCAGTTTGCCATAACAT
>JAAZGC010000156.1 GCA_012511425.1 Clostridiales bacterium
ACATTCTGAACAGGCTTTTTGGTGTCATTCGTAAAATAGTCGCTGGTGATGCCGATGATGACTCCGACCAAAAGCCCGACAATGCAGGCAAGCCAGATACGCCATTCGTATTTGAATATCGCAGTTGCTGCCGCGGTGAGCGCGATATAGACTCCGGTTGTTACATAGGTGCTGGAGTTGAGCGCTCTCGTGGGGCTGCCGTGCTTTCCGATTCGCGCGGTCAATACGCCGATAATCGAGGCGAGCAGTCCGAGAGCGGCAAAGCAGAAGACCATCGAAACGTTGACCATTCCGCCCAGAGCCTTATCGATAGAGCCGGCAAGCACGAGCGCCGCCGCCATTGAAGCGACGTTCGAGTCGAAAAGGTCGGCGCCCATTCCGGCGACGTCTCCGACGTTGTCACCGACGTTGGCGGCTATAACTGCGGGGTTGCGCGGGTCGTCTTCAGGGATGCCGAGTTCAACCTTTCCGACGAGGTCGGCGCTGATGTCGGCAGTCTTGGTAAATATGCCGCCTCCCGCTTTGGCGAACATTGCAAGTGAGCTTGCGCCGAAGCTGAATCCGAGAACGGTGGTTGCGTCGCCGGTTATAAGATAAACTATGGTTACTCCGAGAAGACTGGAGCCGACAACCGCCATTCCCATGACAGCTCCGCCGCGGAAGCCGGCCATAAATGACGGCTTAATTCCCTTTTTAGCCGCTTCGGCCGCTTTTATATTGGCTATGGTGGCGACTTCAATGCCTATCTTTCCGGCGATGGCCGAGAAGACGGTTCCCATCAGATATGCCACAGCCATTAATACGTTGTCTAAAATATTTCCCTTCCAGATGGGCGAAGGCAGCAGTATAAGGATCAATACGGCTGCGACAAGCGCGAATCTGGCAAGCACGGTGTATTCTTTACGCAAAAAGGTTCTTGCGCCTTGACGGATCAGCTCACCGTTTTTAGCAATCAGCTTATTGTCGGAGGGCTGCCTTTTCACCCACAGGAACAGCCATGCGGCGAAAGCAAAGGCTACCAACGAGATCAGAATTGACACATATAACATGAGTTTATCCATAAAACAAACGCCTCCTGCAGTAATTATGGTTTCCCTTTAATAATTATACACCAAAGCATCGGCGAATGTCAATACTTAAATTTTATTTCATGAATAATTCCGTATTATCCTTGTTCATTCCCGGTTTCTTGAATTAAGACCGGTAAAACAAGACTGCTGCCTTTTCTCTTGACAACCCGCCCGCAATGTGATATAATAATAAAATACGAAAAGAGTGCAGTTACATGAATTGCAGCTGTATTCTGTTCTGTCGGCTCAATAATTTTTATTTGACAGATCGTTTCCATATAAAATACAGATACATAGCATACAAAACAAAAAGGTGAATATTTTGACAGAATTCCGCGCAATTTCCATATCCGACAAGGATATTTTAATACCGCGCTTACGGGCTGAAAACTCACGAAGCGCCGATTACAATTTCGGTAACCTGCTGATGTGGGATTCCAGGTACCAAAAAAGAATAGCCGTTTTTGACAAAAGACTGATAATCGACATTCAAAACAGCAGATGCCCGAACCTTGAATGCCCCTATTTCGTCTTTCCGGCAGGTTCCGGCGATATTAAACCGGCGATCGAGTTCATGAAAGAATATTCGATCAGGAAAGGCTGCAAATTTACCATTCGGGCAATTACCGATGAGCAGCGCGCTCTTCTTGAAAGCGAATTCCCGGGACGCTTTGAATTCACCGAGGTAAGAAAGACTTTCGACTACATTTACCTCGCGGAAAAGCTCTCGACCTTCTCCGGAAAAAAGCTTCACTCCAAGCGTAATTTCTGCAACCGATTTGAGAAAACATACAGCTGGGATTTTTTGAAACTGACACCGGAGCTGATCCCCGGCTGCATGGAGCTCTATGAAAAGTGGCTTGCCGAGGCAGACGAATCGGAAGACGGAATATCCGACGAATACAATGCGATCACAGTAGGGTTTGAAAACTGGGATGCTCTCGGTCTTGAAGGCGGCGTGCTTCGGATCGACGGACAGATAATCGGATTCACCGTCGGAGAGCGCAACTCCTCCGACACTTTCAACACTCATTTCGAAAAAGCCCTGA
>JAAZGC010000157.1 GCA_012511425.1 Clostridiales bacterium
ACTCGGAAGACAAATACTGCGGCTTCCCGTTTACGGCCGAAGGCTTCCGGCAGGAATTCCTGCTTATGAAAACTGTAACTGCCGAGGGCTGGGCGGAAAAGGTTCCCCTGTCGCTGCCGATATATATCATTTCCGGAACCGAAGATCCGGTAGGCGGAAACGGAATCGGTCCCAATGAAGTTTATGACGATCTGAATGAGCGTGAAGTAAACGATCTTCGTATAAAGCTCTATTCGGGCGACCGACACGAGATATTAAACGAAACCGACCGCGAAACGGTATGGAACGACCTCCTTGATTTTATCAAAGACGTCACCGAAGGAGTCAACGAAGCAAGAACCCTCGGCGCATGGCCGCCGACGACAGTCTCAGTCGACTCTGTCGCAGATGCCGATTCGATTTATCCGCCTCCGAAGCAGACAGAAGACACCGACATATGACGGAAAAACGAGTAATCGGGGTCGCCTTCGGCGATACCCGCACCGGGCTTGCCGTCAGCGACGCATCGGGATTTTTAGCCGGCGGTCTGTGTACCCTTAAGGCCAACGGAATGCGCGATCTCGCAAATAAAATAACAAGATACTGCGACGAATACAACGCCGTGAAAATTGTCATCGGCTGCCCGTTCAATATGGACGGCACATTGGGTCCGCGGGCGGAAAAGGCAGAGAGGTTCGCCGAGATTTTAAGGGAAACATCCGGGCGCGAGGTTGAATTGTTCGACGAGCGGCTGACGACATTTTCGGCATCCGAATACCTCAATGCAACGGACACCCGCGGCAAAAAACGCAAGAGCGTGATCGATACGCTGTCCGCTCAGATCATTCTTCAGGATTGGCTTGATCTGCAAAAAGCAAATAAAGACAAACAGGATAAATAAGCATATGAAGATTACACCGGTAAAAGGCACAAACGACTACCTGCCCGAGGAAGTCGCACTTCGCGACAGGCTGCAGGACATTATATTGAAAGCTTACCGTTCGGCGGGCTTTACAAGGATATCAACTCCGATCATTGAAGAGCTGGAAAACCTCGACAACAGCGACGGCGGCGAAAATCTCGCGCTGATATTCAAGATAATGAAGCGCGGCGATAAATTCATCTCCGCAGCCGAGGAAGCGAAAACCGCCGCAGAACCTTCGGAAAATACCTTCTGCGACCTGGGTCTGCGGTATGACCTTACCCTTCCTCTGTCAAGATATTACGCTAACAACCGTGCAAAGCTGCCGATTCCGTTCAAGGTCATTCAGCTTGACCGGGTATACCGCGCCGAGCGGCCTCAAAAGGGGCGGATGCGCGAATTCGTTCAGTGCGATATAGATATTATCGGCGATCCCTCTTACACGGCGGAAGTCGAGCTGATACTCACAACCGCAAGAGCGCTGAGGGGCATCGGGCTTGACGATTTCACAGTCAGGATCAATGACAGAGTCCTTTTGAAAGCGATTATCTCCTCCTGCGGCGTTGCCGCCGAAATGAACGATTCCGTCTGCATCGTCCTTGACAAGCTTGATAAAATCGGCTGGGACGGCATTTGCGCGGAACTGGCGGAAAAGGGTATTGCCGATACGGTTATTACCGCCCTTCGGGAGCTTATGAGCCGTTTCCCATTCACAATCGAAAACGCAGCGGAGGCAGCGACGTCAGAGACTTCGGAAAACCTCAGAAAAGTTATGTCAGCGGTCAAACGAATCGACCCTGCGCTTGATATCGTTTATGACCCCACTCTCGTAAGAGGGCAGGGCTATTATACCGGAACGGTCTTCGAGATCGTCTCGGCTTCCTTCGGCAGCTCGGTCGCCGGCGGCGGAAGATACGACGGTCTTATCGGCAAATTCACCGGAGAAAATACCCCCGCAGTCGGATTCTCCATAGGCTTCGAGCGCATCTTCTCGATCCTTTCCGCCCGCGGAGATAAGGCTGAGGGCTTGCGTCCGGCTGTCGCCGTATTTTACGGCACCGAAAACCCCGAAGAAAGCTTTATAACGGCAGAGCTTAAAGCAGAGGATTTAAGAGATGAATACGACGTGACTCTCGTCGAAGAACCATCCCGGAAAAAGTTCGGAAAGACTCTCGAGCGCCTGCGTCAGAGCGGTTATTACGGTTATCTAAAAGAAAACGAATGTGATGTCACTCCTTTATAATAAACTCGGTAAATTGTTTAAGAAGTTACTTTCATCGGCGCTTGCGGCGTTGCTGTTTTTGTCGGCTGCCGGCTGCAGCTCGATTATAACGGTCAACAAGCGTCTCGACGGCACCCCGGCAACTACGATTGAAGTCAACCCGGATATATATCCTCCCGAGACGACTGCCCCCGAGACCGAGGAAACCGATTCAATCGAAGAACCCGAAGTAACCGAGGCGATGACGCTGCCCGACGGTGCGGAAATTGTAACGCAGCCGGCGCCTCAGCCGCTTGGACAGGTTGTTCCGGTAACGCTTCAGGACAATTTCGCCATTGCCAAGCAATATCTCGATGCGTTGACCGCCGATGATTTCGGCGGAGTTGCCGTCAACATCATGACTTCCGACGCCTCGATTTTCATGCCGGAAAGCGCCGGCGATCCGGTCGATAATGCCCGCATCGAGCGCAACGAGATGGTCGAAGAAAAATACAACACCCGCATTATCGCCATCGATACACCGGTTTCCGAAATCTATGCAAACACCCGTCTTGCGGTAATGAGCGGAGATTACTACACCGATCTTATCGCCGTGCCGCAGAACTGGCTCGGCAGCTTTGCGATGAGCGGCTTGCTGCTTAACCTCCGTTCGCTTCCGTTCACAAACTATAAAGCCCCCTATTTCGATGCAGACGCAATGGCGCAGACGACAACGCAGTTCAATGTCTGGGGAGCATACGGCGATCTCAACGAAAGCCCCAATTATTTCTATTGTCTGTTTTTCAACAAATCGCTCATCGAATCCCTCGGTCTTCAGTCGCCTTATGCCCTCGCATATAACGATGAATGGACCCAGGATAAGTTCAGGGAGTTCTGCCTTGCGGCGAAGAATGCGGGATATTACGGCTTCGGCGCACAGCTTGATGAAGACGCCGTTATAGACGCGCTCTTTGCCTCATCCGGCGAGAACTATTTTACGACTTCGCTCGGCCGTATCCCGGCACAGCGCACTGTCACTGCAAATGTATCAAAGCTTGTCGAAAGAATGAGAAATCTGATATATAAAGACGGCGTGGCCTTCGACGGCGGCACCGGCTCATATACGCCGAACGGCGCCAGAGCTGCCTTTTACTCGGGCAAAATGCTCTTTTACGTCGACCATACATATATGATTTCCGCGTTTTCCGACATGAATGACGACTGGGGAGTGCTTCCGCTTCCGAAAAACACGGCATCCCAGACATATTATTACAGCTATGTCGACCGGACGATGCCGGTGCTCGCGGTAATCAAGAATTCCGCAACGGCAAAAAACGCCGGTCTTTTCCTGCAGGCAGCAAATGCGGCTTCATATAATTTTATCGAAGATGTCTGGTATGACGAGCTCGCCCGCGATGTAATCCGCGACGGCGACACCCTGAATATGCTTGACATAGTTTTGGGGCGCAGCGATAAGGGGAGAACCTATGTCGACTTTGCCGTCAATTTCGGAGAAGCCCTGCCTTATATCGGAGACGCCGGCTATAAGCTGATGCGCTCCTGCGTAAAAACCGGCAGAGACTATGCGGCGGCAGTAAAGGCGGTCATGCCGGATGTCGCGAAGATGAGTGCCGAGAAATTCGAGACGAAGAAGCCGGCAGCGGCGGAATAAAAAAGCCGCACGATTAACGTGTGGCTTTCAGGTATCGAGCTTGACCTGGTCATCCGCAAGATTGAATATACGCAGTCCGCGGCGGCGGGCGTATGCGACGGCATTTACCGTGCCGCCGCTTCGCTTCTCAAGCCAGCATATGCAGAAAGAGCAGCGGTCTGCCATAAATTCGTTGCGTTTCTGATAACTTTCCTTGGCAAAATTCGGACAAAGATAGAATATTTCGTCGGCAAGCCTTGATATGACTTCAAACTGCGCCCGCAGCTTCTCGTCATCCTTGTGAGTATAACCCGAAAAAGGCAGAGCAAGGCTCAGTTTGATCTTCGGATTTTCAAACTTCCTCGCGCAGACAATCATTTCGGCGAATGTGTCAAACCCTTTTGCTCCGCCGATATAGAAGTGATCGATACCGTGTTTTATCATATCGTCAAGCTGAGCTGTCAGCAGGCTCCGCGCTTCGGCGGTCGGATCGAAATCCCGGTGCCCGGTTATAAAGCAGCTGTAAGCCTTGTCAAAAGGCTCCGGAGGCGGCTCTTCATAAACATTTAATACTTTGGGATGCGGCAGTCTGTCCAAAATTTCTTCCTCCTGTCGTCTGCATCGCCTTCAGCTTATATTATATGATATTCCGCCGCTTTTGTCAATACCGGCAGGGCGTTATAACCAATACGATACGGTTGCGGCAAAAAAGCCCCCATGCCGTGCATGGCATGCCGTGCATGGGGGGAGTCTGCATGAATTAACTTTGCTGCTGCGAGGCGTTTTGCGGTCTCAGCTTTCCTCGTTTCGGCCGTCGGCATCGGCATCAAACGATGCTCCTGCGGCGGCTTCCGCTTCGAAAATCATAACCGCTTTGTTGTAGGCTTCGATAACCGAATCTTCGAGCTCAGCACGGAAATCCGCGTTTATCGGATGTGCGATGTCGCGATATGTACCGTCGGGATTTTTTCTGCTCGGCATTACGATAAATAACCTGTCTCTGGCATTGATGACCTTAATATCGTGCAGAGCAAGCTGATTGTCAAAAGTTATGGAAACGATGGCTTTCATCGGGCCGTCGTCGTTGAATAACTTTCTGACTTTGATATCTGTGATCTCCATTGATAATCCTCCTGAATTTAAAGCCTGAAATGATTATACTATCCGATTGTTACGGCATTTGGGATTTTATGGAATATTTTCTTTAATATGAAACAAATAAAGTTTAAAACATGACATATACTTATCCTGCTTTTATAAATCAATCCATAGATTAAGATGTTGTCGTAATTGCCGATTTTAACGCAGCGTAATATTTTTTATATAAAGGTATTATAT
>JAAZGC010000158.1 GCA_012511425.1 Clostridiales bacterium
GAAAGCGACTCGTTGTAGTCGTTAACCCTGCCGTCGAGCTTCTTTGCGAAGCGTCCCGCCCACATTGCCATAAAAAAGCTGATCCTTCCGTATAAAAGCTGTGCCGCGCGGTCCGCTTAAACAATGTTTATCGCAATCGCGCGGTATATTTATTTGGGGTAAACCGCCGTTCAGTCGTTCTTTCTTTTTTCGTCGAGCACGGCTTTGACCCAGATCGGGAGACCGTAAAGGTTTATGAAACCGCCGGCATCCGCCTGGTTATATACTTTATCCTGGTCGAAGGTGGCGACTTCGGCATCGTAAAGGCTGTATGGGGAGGTTGTCGACAAAAGGATAATATTGCCCTTGTAAAGCTTGAGCTTAACGTCTCCGGTGCAGGTTTCCTGCGTTGCGTCGACAAAAGCGGAAAGCGCTTCGCGCAGCGGGGTGAACCATTTTCCGAAGTAAACGAGTTCCGCGAAGCGGTGGCTGAGAATCTGCTTCTCGTGCATCGTATCCCGGTCGAGGGTGAGGGTCTCGAGCGCTTCATGCGCTTTATAGAGTATCGTTCCTCCCGGAGTTTCGTAAACTCCGCGGCTTTTCATACCGACGAGACGGTTTTCAACCATATCGAGTATGCCGATGCCGTTTTCTCCTCCGAGTTTGTTAAGTTTTGCCATGAGCTCGAGAGAACCCAACTCTTCTCCGTCGACGGCGGTCGGAATTCCCTTTTCGAAATGAATTGTTACATAAGTGGGCTTATCCGGCGCTTTTTCCGGAGTAACCGACATTTCAAGTATCTTGTCGTAATTCGGCTCATTAGCCGGATTTTCGAGGTCAAGTCCTTCATGGGAAAGGTGCCAGAGGTTCTTATCTTTCGAATAGTTGGTTTCCCGGTTTATCTTAAGCGGAATGTGATGCGCCTCAGCGTAATCTATCTCATTGCTGCGGGACTTCATATCCCAGATACGCCAGGGAGCGATAATCTTCATAAACGGGGCAAACGCTTTGATTGTCAGCTCGAAGCGGACCTGATCGTTTCCTTTGCCGGTGCAGCCGTGACAGATGGCGTCGGCACCCTCGGCTTTTGCTATTTCGACTATCCTTTTTGCGATAATCGGACGGGCAAAGCTGGTGCCCAGAAGATACTGATTTTCGTATTTCGCGCCGGCTTTAAGGGTCGGGTATATATACTCTTCGATGAATTCACGGCGCATATCCTCGATATAAAGCTTTGATGCGCCGGTCTTTAATGCTTTTTCCTCCAGCCCGTCGAGTTCGTCGGCCTGACCGACATCGACGGATACGGCGATGACCTCGCAGCCCTCGTAATTTTCTTTGAGCCACGGGATTATAACGGAGGTATCAAGACCTCCCGAATATGCGAGTACGATTTTTTTAATGTCAGACATCCGGATGTAACCTTCCCTGAAAATAGAATGTTAATATATTATACCGCATTTTTATGTACATTTCAAGTATTATTTCGGCATAATATGTATATTTATGCAAGTCTGCTTTTGTGCGGATTGCTCATCTGCGCTGAAGTCGGAGCACATTCGGCTGGTCAGCCGCGAAGAACATATAAAATCGGGTTTGATCTGCATTGTATTATTATTCAACAGCTATCCGTTTCAGGGCTTCAAGCTGTTCCGGATCATAACGGCCGTCACGCCATACGGGAATGTCGATAGTCACCGCTCCGCCTGCTTTGTTTACCTTGTTTACATAAATGTTTAAATATTCACCGCTGCGATTGACGCCGGGTCGGCACCACTCCCCCTGAGAGCTGCCGGAAGTCGATTTCCCGAGCGGGGCTAAGATGTGAGCCTGCGCGCCGTTTATATATCGCGATTCGGGTATATAAACAAAGTCATTGAATTCGCCGCAGGTGAAATCTTCGTCTTTATAGTGCTTTATCAGAGTTTCCTTTACTCCATTGTTGAAAGCGGCGGCGGCTTCGGAATTCCCAGCCTTTATCGCGTTGAAATACGGCTCTAAAGTCTCTTGGGTATAGTCGAAATAGTCATAGCAGCCGTCGACCCACCAGCCTTTTACCTTATCTTTATAACGCAGCGCGTATTCTTCCAAAACCGCCGCCCATTTCTTTGAAAAATCGAGGGAAACGTTTTTCCGCGGGGGCAAAAATCCGAACCTGGCTCCGATTATTTCGTCTGCATAGGGACCGTCGCCGGTATAATAAAGGTAAAGGTCGATGCCGTATTTGTCGAGTGACCTGATCAGATCGGCAATGAGGTCTCTTTTGCTGCAGGCTTCTCCCGGAGCTGTTCCGGCGATTTCATTATATGTCCTGTTGGGCGCTGCCATATACTTATTTCCCTGCATGACGGTAAAGAACAGATAGCCGGCGCCGACTTCATGGAGCTGAGATGCCATAAGATCGGTATCGAGTTCTTCGGTACAGCTACTCCAATCGGTTTCTCCCCTGCCCATATTTGCGGGATTAGAGGGATTGTTTACCGTCCCATATAAATAATGGTTGAAAACGCCCCAGCGCTTTTTATAGAGATTCTCCGCTCCGTTCATTTTCGAATGCTCCTTTTTCATCAATTCAAATGGCTTTATTGTCTTTATACAGTTCGAGTCCGCCGTTATCCATTATATATATCTTATCGGCCTTTTCGGCAATCGATATATCGTGGGTTACCATTACAATTGTCTGCCCGATGACTTCCCGGGTCTTCAGAAGAAGATCAAGAACTTCATCCGCGTTTGCCCGGTCAAGATTTCCGGTCGGCTCGTCGGCAAACAGAACCTGCGGCCGGTTAATCATTGCCCTCGCTATCGCAACGCGCTGCTGCTGACCGCCCGACAGCTCCGACGGGAGGTGGTTCAGTCTGTCGGATATTTTCAGGGTGGTTATCAGTTTTTTGAGGTGTTCTTCGAAATGGAATTCTTCCTTATTGCACATGACTGTAGGTATCATGATGTTTTCGAGGGCGGTAAGCTGAGGAATCAGGTTATGCTTCTGAAAGACCATCCCGATAAACTGTCCCCGGAAGCGATTCAGCTCATCCTGCGGCATTTCGGTGATGTCGTTGCCTCGTATCTTCACATGACCGTAATCGGGGCGGATAAGCCCCGCCATGACGTGAAGGAAGGTGCTTTTTCCGGAGCCGGAAGAGCCCATTATTGCGACGAACTCCCCGTCTTCGACTTTAAGGCTTGCGCGATTGACGGCATATATGACTTCGTCATACTGACGGTATTGCTTTATTACGTTTTCAGCCTGCAATATAAGCATTTCAATTACCTCTTTTTTCAGACGGATTCGGTTTCGGCCAATATGTCGGAAGGCTCCTGTTTTACCTCTTTGCTTTTCAGATAGAGAATATATGGCACCATCGAAGAAGCGACGGCGGATACCAGAGTGAGCAGCAAAGCCGCCGCCAGAGCCCATACGGGTATCACAAACGGGTATCTTATCGTTTCTCTGTAGAACATCGGCAGGACGACATTTGTCAGGTAATAAATTCCTTTCAGCGCCAGCCAGTCCATAATCACGCAGAACAGAATTCCCAGTACTGCGCTGAAAACCGCGTCTATTACATATATCCTTTTTATTTCTCCTTCGGTAGAACCGAAAGCCTGGAGGATATCGAATTCATTTTCGCGCTTTTTATAGTAAAGTATCTGCGAAAACAGCCAGATAAGAGGTGTGCCGATAACCACCAATGATGCGACTGCGGCATAAGTCCCCGGCTTCTGCTTTGAGCTTTCGACCTTGTAATCCATCGATTGCTCGAGGTTGCGGACAGTTGCGCCGTTATAATATCCGGCGTATTCTCTCAGGCTGTCATAGATTGCGCGTGTTGTCTCGACATCGGTGTTTTTGTCGATATAAAGTGAGGCGGATTTATAGCTGACTTCCATTCCGGTCAGATCGTAAAAGGCTTTGTCCGACATATATATATTCATGCCGGTTATCGTTACGTCATCATTCAAAACAGCGCAGATTGTATACTCCTCATAACCAAACCTGTAAAACCTGAACTGTTCCCTTAAAAGCTCAAGCCCGGTGAACATACCGTCGATTTCCTTGATCTTGCCGGTGTTTTTTGCGATAAGCACCTTATCGCCCGGATTAAAATCAAAACCGTAAGTGTTTTTAATCGAATCGGATATTATTATATTGCGGTCTGATGACAGTATTCCGGAAAGATCGCCCTCAAAGCTGCCCTTTCCGAGGATACCGACCGTTTCTTCATCGCCGGGATGATAAAGAACGAAGTTTGTCGCCGCCATATCCGGATGAGCTTCGTCATATATTACTTCCGAAGTTTTCACATTCGGCTTAGAGAACAGGACGTGCGACTTTATCTCGTCCGCGCGGCAGCTGAAATTCTTTTCGATGCCGGTTATTCCCTCGATTTCGGAGAGTTCTTTATATTCTGTCGAAGTATATGAATTATTCGATCCGAAGTTGAACATAAACTGCGGCATATCGAGGCTTACGGAATATGCTTTCTCGTACGAAAGGAAGGCTCCGCAGATGAAAATGGCGGTAAAGACAACCGCTGCCGCCGTTTGTTTGACATAATATCTTCTGAATCGCCAGAGACCGGCAAATTCGTACACCAGCGGATATTTCTTTTTGTGAAAATCAAAGGATTTTCTCGGTGATACGACAAGATTAGAGTTGTCTTCCGCCAGCAGCGCTCTCATTGTCTCCTGCCGCGAAAAGCGGAGCATCGGGAGGGTAACCGAAGTCAGGGTTATTATAAGCGAAAAGAGCAGCACTTTGAAAATCCCAAAAAAATGAAATGTAAATCCGGAGCCTCCCGCCGAATAAATTATCAGATCTATCAGGGCGGCGATGATACAGGATGGGATGAAAGTGATAAAGTTTATTATCAGCATCTCCCAGGCTGCGGTGCTGAAAAGCTTTTTGAAATCGGCGCCGAAGGTCATGTAAATACCGTAAGTAAAGCTGTAGTGATTAAGCCTTATCGAATACAGATTCATCATGAAGTATACCGAAACCGCGGTCAGTATCGCGGCAAAAGCGAGATAATAAAACGCGCTTTGAATCCGGTAGCTTTCATAGCTCATCATCGGCGAGGCGGAGACTCTGAATCCTTCTTTTGAAAGAGAGGAGAGCTCGTCATAATACCTTGACTGAAATTCGGCCAATGCCGAATCTTTATCTCCGACGAATTTTATATAAATGTCATATCTTCTGTCATAACTGCCTTCTTCGGCTCTCGGCGTTTCTCTTACCAGATCAAAAATATGTTCGTCGCCGAAAACTGTCATCGTGTCGTTCACAAGCGTCAGCCGCTGCTGTTCGTTCAGGTCGATGAACATTAAATCGTAATCATATACTTCGGAAATAATGCCGTATTCAAGCTTGTTGTTGCGGTCGTTTGAAAACGTTACTATTCCGTACATGGTCTGTATCACGAGCATCGCAATGAAAAAACTTACATACTGCCTTAAATGAAAGAAGACGCCTTTCCAGGCAAGGCTTATGTTTCTTCTGAGATATTCAATTATGTATTCCATATTGATCTCCTCCCGTTAAAACAAAAGCTCATATTGCACCCTTCAAAGAGTCAGAATATTGTTACATACTGATTATACCGCCGAAAGATGATGATTTCAACGGTTTTTGATTTATCAGAGATTGAATTTTTATTTAATTTGCGGATGAATGACTGTTATTATCCGCTTGACTTTTTCAGATAAAAATAGTATAATATATATACCGCATTGGCGATAAAAAAACTGAATATTCAGGGGTGCCCGACAAGAATCGGCTGAGAAGAGCGATGGCGTAAGCCTGCCGCGAAAACCCTTTGAACCTGATATGGATAATACCGGCGCAGGGAGAAACCGAAAATATATAATTACCGGACCCCGTATGCTGATAATCAACATATCCGCGGGTGCGGTTATTTTATTATATTTCGGAGGTTTAAACCATGAATCAAAACAAACCGTCTGCGGTCCTGCACAAAAAGACCGCCGTGCTGCTCGAATGCGCGGTTATGGTGGCCCTATCGGTCGCGCTGAGCTTTGTTAAAATCCTTCAGATGCCGTTCGGAGGTTCGGTGACGCTGCTTTCGATGCTGCCCGTCTGCCTTGTCTCTATCCGGCACGGGCTTAAGTGGGGATTCGGCGCATCCTTCGTATTTTCGATATTGAGCCTTCTTCTCGACCTGGGCAGCATTCTCGCCTGGGGACTGACGCCGGTCATCCTTGTCGGCTGCTTTATCCTTGACTACATCACAGCCTATACCGCTTTGGGCATTGCCGGGATATGGCGCAGCCGGGGGTTCGGAGGGATAATGGCCGGAACCGCTCTCGCAGTATTTCTTCGCTTTCTGAGCCATTTCATCTCGGGCATAGTGCTCTGGACGAACCTTGAGCAATTCGAGCTGTTCGGCCGCTCCTGGGTAAACCGGCCGGTGCTTTATTCTCTCATATACAACGGAATGTATATGCTGCCCGAACTTTTGTTTACGATGATCGCGGCGCCTTTTGTTTATCAAAGAGTCGAAAAATTTCTCCGAAGCCGGAATGTTTCGGCAGGATCGATAAACATATAGGCTGTCAAGACTTAATCCGGCGCTCCCCTGCTCCGAAAAAACGGCGCCAGGGAATTAATTTTCGATGATAAACCGCTCCGCTTTTCCGGCAGAACCGAATTATGCGGAGCGGTATTATTGTCAGAATTCGAGTTTGGCTTCGATATAGCTTACAAGGCTGTCAATCGGGATGCGTTCCTGTTCCATTGTGTCGCGGTCGCGGACGGTAACCATTTTGTCTTCGACAGACTGGAAGTCATAGGTTATGCAGTACGGCGTTCCGATCTCGTCTTCACGGCGGTAGCGCTTGCCGATAGATCCGGCTTCGTCGTAGTCGACCATGAATTTTTTCGAAAGCATGTTATAGACTTCTTCCGCGCCTTCGCCGAGTTTCTTCGAAAGCGGCAGCACCGCGCACTTGAACGGCGCGAGGGCGGGATGAAGGCGGAGAACCACTCTTATGTCTTCCTTGCCGGAGGCGTCTGTAAGGCGTTCTTCGTCGTATGCGTCGCAGAGGAAGGCGAGAACCACGCGGTCGCAGCCGAGCGACGGCTCAACGACATAAGGGATATAAGCTTCGTTTGTATCCGGGTCGAAATATTCGAGCGACTTGCCGGAAGCTTCCTGGTGGCGGCCGAGGTCGTAGTTTGTTCTATCGGCGATTCCCCACAGTTCGCCCCAGTCGGTAAAGGGGAAAGCGTATTCGATATCGGTGGTGGCGCGGCTGTAAAAGGACAGCTCTGCCGGTTCGTGGTCGCGGTACCGGAGATTTTCCTTCTTTATGCCGAGGTCGAGCAGCCACTGCATGCAGAAGGCTTTCCAATATTCGAACCATTCGGGGTTGGTGCCCGGCTTGCAGAAGAATTCGCATTCCATCTGCTCGAATTCACGGGTACGGAAGATAAAGTTGCCGGGGGTTATCTCGTTCCGGAATGCTTTTCCTACCTGGCAGACGCCGAAGGGTAGCTTGCGGCGGGTGGTACGCTGAATGTTGGCAAAGTTGACGAAGATGCCCTGCGCCGTTTCCGGGCGGAGGTAGGTGACGGAAGAGGAATCTTCGGTTACTCCGAGCTGGGTTTTGAGCATCATGTTGAATTTGCGGATCGTCGTAAAATCATGCTTGCCGCAATACGGGCAAACCAAATCCTCGTGTTCTGCGATGAATTTGTCAAGGTCGTCGAAGTTCATCGCTTCAATGTCCACGCTCTCGCCGAGAGGGGATTCTTCTATCAGCTTATCGGCGCGGTATCTGCTCTTGCAGGCTTTGCAGTCGATCAGCGGGTCGTTGAAGTTGCCGACATGGCCGGTAGTTACCCAGACCTGCGGGTTCATTATGATGGCGGAGTCGAGACCGACGTTATATTTGTTCTCCTGAACGAATTTCTTGAGCCACGCTTTCTTTA
>JAAZGC010000159.1 GCA_012511425.1 Clostridiales bacterium
AATTCAGACGTCCCGGGAAACGGCGCTGCTAAGTCTGCAGAAGATAACGGCGAAGATGAAGACCGCCGGCACGCCGGGCGTTGACCCCTGGAGCATCGTTGTCTGGAATCTTAACGGCGATGAATTCATCGGATATATCGAAGCCGAAGTCCAGTGGATGCACGAATTTAACTGGTACAGCAAGGGCATCGCCGTCGAAGACGCCGACGGGAACCGTTTTCCCTGTGCGGTTATCCGGGAAAAATCGGTCATCCCCGGTTTCAGGAGCAGATTTGTCTTCAGAGCAGAGATACCGCCGATGGGCTGCAAGACCTTCCGGGTGATCCAAACGAACGAGGAGCTTTGCCGCCGCACCGTCGATCCTTATCTCATCGAGACGGATCGGCTGAAGGTTGAATTCTCCCGCAGCGGCGGATTTATCAATGCCGTTTATTCAAAAGAGACCGGCGAAAAGCTCACAGGGCGGATGTTTGCGCCGATAAGCCGCGTCGACGACGGCGACACCTGGTGCTTCAACATCAAAGGATACGGCGAAAAAACGCCGTTTGAATTCGAAGGCTTTGAAATTGCCGAGGCAAACGAAATCCGGACGATTATCAAAGGAAATTACCGCTTCGGCGACTCTATGCTTGAAATGTATTATAAATTTTATGAACGCGAGAATTATCTGGATATTTCCTACCGTGTCAGCTGGAACGAAAAGCACCGCGCATTCAAGCTTGAATGCGAAACCGATGCGAAGACCCTTTTCCCGGCGGTTCCTTACGGTTTTGTCGAGCGCGGCGAGAGCACATTTGACGTTCCGATGAGCGGCCATATCAATGCGGGGAATGTCGGAATCATATCTGACGGCATTTTCTCGTATGATTTCATCGAAGGAAAGATCGGGTTCACCGTGCTGCGCAGTCCGATTCACGGCGATCTGCGCCTCGGGGAGCTGCCTCCGGCGCCCGATTACGATTACCTTTCGCAGGGGATAAGCGAAGGCAGAATCCGCCTGCTTTTCGGCAAAGCCGACCCGGAAAAAGCCGATGCTTTCATGAACCCGCCCGCCGTAATCGCCGAAAGCCCGCACGGCGGAGAGCTGCCCTCAACATTGAGTTTCTTTTCAAAACAGGGAGAGGGCGTTGCACTCGGCTGCCTCAAAAGAGGCGAGTTCGACGACTCAATTATCCTCCGCTTCTGTGAATACCGGGGCAAAAACGCCGAGATAACCTTCTCGTTCGGCGGGATTCGGCACCGCCTTTCCATCTCTCCTTTTGAAATCCGAACCCTGAAACTCGAAAACGGCGAAACCGGCGAAATATACATGACAGAGGATGAACCTCTTTTCTAAATTTGGACAAAATGTAATATTTGTGACTTATTTGTGTAAAATGAGTGTAAAAGTTTACTATTTGTTATTTTATTATGTCATGTTTAGTCATTGAATGTGATAACGACCTATGCTATAATAATAAATGTAATATGGCATCATGTGTGGATTTATGCGGCAGTTAACCGCAGCTCACGTGCAGCCGTGCAAAATCAACTGTAAGCCTGCGTTATTTTTGAGACGCTGCTTAAAATTTTTAAGGAGATCAACATGAAAAAGCTTCTTGCAATTCTTCTCGCTGCCGCGATGCTGTTCGCGATAGCCGCCTGCGGTTCCGACACCGCCGAAGATACCACCGTGGCGGATACCACCGTTGCCGAAGATACCACAGCCGAAGAGACTCCGGCTCCCGAACCCGAACCCGAACCCGAACCCGAGCCTGAACCTGAGCCCGAGCCCGAGCCCGAGCCCGAACCCGAACCTGAGCCCGAGCCCGAAGTTCCCGCGGTTGACCTCAGCAAGTATACCCTCGTCTATGACAAGGTTGATATGGCTACCGTTACCTCCGTCGCTCTCGGATTCGACAACGAGCAATTTGAGAACGTATTCGACCAGAACACCGAAACCAAATGGTGTGTCCGTCCGTCCGAATTCAACGAAGACGGCGGCACCGACCTCATCCTTGAATGGGGCATGACCGAGCCCGTGAAGCTTGCCGGCTACATCATCACCACCGCTAACGACGAATCCGGCCGCAACCCCGAAGTATGGAC
>JAAZGC010000160.1 GCA_012511425.1 Clostridiales bacterium
CCCTTCTGAACCTCAGCGCCGCAGGAAGTAAGCGAATCGACGTCATGGGATTTAGAGGAGCCTGTTGCTCCTCCTATGCCGTCGCGGCCGGTTCTGCCGCCCAAAAGAATGACTATATCGCCTGTCTCCGGTGTTTCACGAACCACATTTGCACTCGGCGCTGCTGCGACAACCGCTCCGAGCTCCATTCTCTTAGCCGTATAGCCGGGATGATATATCTCATATACGCCGCCCGTTGCAAGACCGATCTGATTTCCGTATGAGCTGTAGCCGTTTGCGGCGGTAACGGTAAGCCGGCTCTGAGGCAGTTTGCCTTTCATTGTCATCTCGATCGGCACCGTCGGATCGGCGGCTCCGGTCACTCTCATTGCCTGATAGACATATGCGCGGCCGGACAGCGGGTCGCGGATACAGCCGCCGAGACAGGTCGCCGCTCCGCCGAAAGGTTCGATTTCGGTCGGGTGGTTATGCGTCTCGTTCTTGAACATGAGAAGCCATTCTTCGGTCTTGCCGTCGATCGTCGGGCGAATGACTATCGAGCAGGCATTTATCTCCTCTGACTGATCGAGGTTTTCGAGAAGTCCTTTTGATTTCAGATATTTCGCACCGATGGTCGCGATATCCATAAGTGAAATATCTTTTTTCCTGCCCTTTTTGTCATAAAGCTCCGTGCGCTGAGAAAGATACATTTCGAAGGCGGCTTTTATCTCCGGAACTTCTATTTCAACTTCATCTATAGCCGTCAGAAAGGTTGTATGGCGGCAGTGGTCGGACCAATAGGTGTCAATTACGCGAAGTTCGGTAACGGTAGGATTGCGTTTTTCTTTTTTGAAATAGTCGCGGCAGAATTTGACATCATCCGCGTCCATCGCAAGACCCCAATCGGATATAAAGGAGTCTATGGCATCGTCTTTCATGGTGATGAAACCGTCGACAGAAGCTACATCTTCGGGGTAATCAACTGACATTTTAAGTGTTTCGAACGGTTCAAGCGACGCTTCACGGCATTCGACCGGGTTAATAAGATAGCATTTTATGCTGTCAAACTCATCTTCACTTATATCTCCGCCGAAAATATAGATTTTAGCGGTTCGAACGGTCGGGCGCTCACCCGTTGTCTGCAGCTGAATGCACTGTTCGCAGGAATCCGCACGCTGATCAAACTGCCCCGGGAGATATTCGGATGCAAGTATCCTGTCTGCCGAATCAATTTCAAGGTTTTCCGAAATAATATCTGTCTGCGGTTCCGAGAAAATCGTCAGCGCCGCATCGTCAAGAGTTTTCCGGTCGATGCCTTCAACATCGTAGCGGTTCAGAACACGAACCGATTCAACTCCCTTTATATTAAGATTGTTCACAAGCTCGCGTTTTAAAGCTTTTGCCTCGGCGTCAAATCCCGGCCGTCTTTCAACATATACTCTGTAAACCATTTCCGACTCCTGTGTTATGTTTATTCTTTGATTATTCCCGTTAAAATGCCGTTTTTCGTTTTTTCGGCTTTTATTACTGCAATCTGACCCGTAAGGTCGCGTTCGGATTTTGCCGACATTTCGATGAAATTTTCGCTGTGTCCGTATAGGGTGCCATTTTTTAGCGTTTCAAAAAGCACATTATATTCTTTCCCGATATGCGCTTCAAGTATTTCGGCTTTTACTTCCTGCTGAACGCTTTCCAGATATTCCGCTCTTTGCTTTTTTATCTGCGGAGGTATCTGATTTTTCATTTCTGCGGCGGGAGTGCCGCTGCGTTTTGAATAGGTGAATATATGGCTGTGGAGCAGCCGGAGTTCTTTTATCAGACTCCCGGTCATTTCAATATCCGCATCCGTTTCACCCGGAAAACCGGCGATAAGATCGGTCGTAATCATCGCATCCGAAAAGTAATTTCTTATCGATTCGGCGGAAGCATAAACGGCTTGTGTCAGGTATCTTCGCCTCATCAGTTGAAGTATTCGGTCGCTGCCGCTTTGAATCGACAGGTGAAAATGCGGCATCACCTTTTCTATAGAACTGAATTGTCTCACCGTTTCCGGTTTCATGAAAGACGGGTCGAGAGAGCCGAACCTTATGCGCTCAAGCTCCGGAATTTCATTCAGCTTTGCCGTCAGCTCAATAAGACCGCAGTCATAATCCGAAGTTTCGATTCCGGTTAATACGACTTCCCGGCATCCGTTTTCGCAAAGATTTTTGACTTCAGAGCAAACATCCTCTGCAGGTCTCGACCTTGACGCTCCTCTGACCGAGGGGATAATGCAGTAGGAGCATCTTCCGCTGCAGCCATCCTGAATTTTCACATACGCGCGGGTTCTGTCAAATCCGCTGATGCTCATCGGCTCAAAAACCGTATCTTCTGACAGCATAGAGGCGGAAAAAATGATCGGACAACTGTTTTTTACGCCTTTTTGAAGCAGTTCAAGCGCCGCTTCTGCGGCTTTGAGCTTGGCGCCGTTTCCGCATATAATATCAATGCCGTTGATGTTTTTGAGCGCCTCAGCTCCGCTCTCTGCCATGCAGCCGACCGCTATGATGTATGCCTCGGGAGAACGCTGCGCCGCACGCCGGATGATCTGGCGGGATTTACGATCGCTCTCTGCGGTTACCGTACAGGTGTTGATTATATATATATCGTTTTTTTCTTCGAAGCTGCGGGCTTCGATGCCGTGCTGTGCAAGCTTTTCCTGTATTGCCCGGCTTTCGTATTGGTTTACTCTGCACCCGAGAGTGTATATGCCGGCTGTCGCTGTTTTGTTATTCATTGATCACCGATCGTATAAATAAATAATTATATTAATTTTACCATAAAATTCCGGTCAAATAAACAGATATTTTTAAATTTTGATTTATGGGGTTGAAAATCAGCGTAAATAAGTGTATAATATAATTTAACATATTCATTTTTATCGGAGGTCCTTTTTAATGGGAGAACTTTATATAATAGATCATCCGCTCGTTCAGCACAAGCTGACTATAATGCGCGACAAAAACACCGGAAAAAAAGACTTCAAGGAGATTCTAACCGAGATTTCTACCCTTATGGGGTACGAACTTACCCACGATCTTCCGCTAACCGATATTGAAATCGATACTCCTATCTGCCGAATGACCGGAAAGGAAATCAGCGGAAAGAAAATCGCTATCGTTCCGGTGCTCAGAGCCGGGCGCGGAATGGTAGAAGGACTTTTATCACTCGTTCCGGTCGCAAAAGTCGGACATATCGGTCTTTATCGC